>NZ_JBJEXT010000033.1:0-149389 GCF_051886055.1 Mitsuokella apri
TGCAAAAAAATCACTCCCCGATACATCTCCGATTTACAGGCAAAATAAAAGCCACGCAGCAAGAAACTGCGTGGCGAAAATGACAGCATTATGCAGATGCTGTCAGAAAAATCCACCTCTCAGGCACCCTGCCCGAGTTTTAGACGTTACAAACCGTGAACTATCATAGCAAAGACAGCCGTGCTTTGTCAAGTTCATCCGTCCACTCTTGTCTTTTTGTCTTTTTAAGACTATAATAGAGGCGAATAAAAAGAAAAGAGATGCATTATCATGGAACAGGAAAAACTCGTTTTTCGTCCGCTCAAGGAAGTGTTCCATATCCAAGAGCTCGATGTCTGCACACGCGATAAGGCCGGTGTCATCTTAGGCGATGAAGTCTACACCGCCGAGGAGCATATGGGCTGTATTGACCATTATCTCACCGACCATCCGCAGGAAAATATCGACACCCTGCGCGATAAGCCAAGAGCCGGCTTCCACGTCATCGGCAAAAACCTCATCTTCGGCTCCCTGCCGTTCTTCACGAACATGAAGCCGCAGGCCATCTTTGAGGTCCTGCATGCAAAATATCCGGCTCATCCCATCTATTATTACAACGAGCACAAACACAGCGTCGCGCGTCTCTATCCGCGCGCTGCCGCCGTATCCGCTGCCTGAACCGGAATGCGGATTTCCGTAACAAAATCTGCGGCATTGCTCGTAAAGCCCTGATCAATCAGGGTAATTTCCTCTGAGGGACCTGCAATCTGCAGATTTTTTGCTTTTATATAGGAAAGAAGACTCTGGTAACGGCCGCCCGCCTCGCTGTGGCTGCCGCGAAAAATCAAGACCGCATAGTCACCAGCCGGCAGCTCCAGTGCCTTGCCTTCATAATGGTCTTCTGCATCCAGCAGCAAAAACATGCCGTCGTAAGCTGAAAAGTTTCTCGCCTTCATGTTTTCCACACTCATGCTGATGCCAACCTTGCCGAGGAAGGCCAGTGCTTCCTGCTGCCGGCCTTCCATTTGCCGGATGGGCTCTTCAAAATCATGTGACTGCGGATGTTTAAGATCATGCTGCAGCCAAACCATACGCCGTGCAGGCTGCCGCTCGATGTGAACGACATCATATTCTGCTGACATGGCAGCCTGCAGCTGGCAAAGACGATTGTCGAGTTTACGCTCAATGCGCGTGAGCTCGGCAATTTTTTTCTGCACCGTTTGACGCTGTTCCATTAGGAGCTCACAGATATGGCCGACATCCTTATGCTGCAGAAAATCACGGATATCCGGCAGTTTCATGTCAAGGGCACGCAGGTAGCGTATGGTATTGAGCATTTCAAACTGCTGCAGGCCATAATAACGGTACCCCGTCGCCTTGTCGATGTACGCCGGCCGCAGCAAATCGATATCCTCATAATGGCGCAGACTGCTGATACTGAGATGAAATAATTTGGCCACCTCGCCGATACGAAACAAACCTTTTCTATCGTTAGAATTCACGTATCCCACTCCCCTCGCCAATAAAGGCCGGATTGCCGTGACGCCGCAGAATCAGGAACGCGCTGACGCAGATGATGACGGACACGAGCGACCCCGTTGCCGTGGCAAGGCCCATCGGGAAAAGCGTCATCGGATACCAGATGGAAGTCAGATAAACAAAAGGGATGCGCGCCGTGACAATCGAGACAACATTGTGCAGGAACGAGATCTCCGAACGGCCGCAGGCACAGAAATAACCGCTGAAGCAGAAATGCACGCCCGCGAAGATGCAGTCAAAGATATAGCCCTGCAGATAGGCCTCGCCAGATGCGACGACCGCCGTATCGTAGGTAAACAGCGCGACCATATCATATGCCGCATACTGCGTGATCACGGCGACGATGATGCCAAAACTTACGGTCATGCCCAGAGCATACCACAGAGTCTGCTGCGCACGGCCGTATTTTTTTGCGCCGATATTCTGCGCGCCGAGTGCCGAGACCGTCGAGAGCATCGACGAAGGCACGAGGAAAATGAAGCTGATAATTTTTTCCACAATGCCGACGGCCGCCGCATCCGTCAGGCCGCGCATATTCGCGATGACCGTGATGACGAGGAAGGCAATCTGGATAAAGCCGTCCTGCAGCGAAACGGGCACGCCGATGCGCAGAATGCGCCGCAAAACAGCGAAGTCCGGCCGAAAATCCGCCCGCGTCACGCGAATGCCCGCCCTGCCGCTTTGGATAAACAGCAGCGCCAGCACGACGCTCAGGGCCTGCGAAAGCACCGTGCCGAGTGCCGCACCGGCAGGCCCCATGGCGAGCGCGCCCATGAAGATATAATCGAGCACGATATTGGCTATGCAGGCCACGGCGACAAAATACATCGGACTCTTCGCATCGCCGAGGCCACGAAAAATCGAGGCGATGATGTTGTAGGCCGTGATCAGCGGAATGCCTAAGAAGCAAATCAAAAGATATACTTCTGTCCCCGTGACCGCCTCCGCTGGCGTCGCCATGACGGCGACAATGCGGCTGCGCAGCAGGATAAAGAGCACGGCCAGCACGAGGGAAACACCAAAAAACAGGACCGTCGTCGTGCCGACGGCCTTTTTGATGCACTCCTTGTCCTCCGCACCCACGGACTGCGCAATTGTGACCGTCGTGCCCATGGCCAGTCCGACAATCATGACCGTCAGCATGTGCATGACCTGACTGCCAATCGAAACCGCCGTGATGCTCGCCGCTCCCTCGAACTGCCCGATGATAAAGAGATCGGCCATGCCGTAGAGCGTCTGCAGAAAATACGAAAGAAAATACGGCAGCGAGAAAAAGATGATGTTCTTGAAGACACTGCCTGTCGTTAAATTCCTAGTCAAAAAAATCCCTCCTGACCTTATAGTAAACACTACAATGATTATAGAGTCAAGGGGGATTCTCCTATGTACACATAATTTAAGGCGAGGATGGATGTCTGTAAGTGGAGCTTCAGCCTGCTGCGCGGAACGTCAGGCATCCATCCTCGCCGCCTCGTTACGCCGGAAAGGGGCAAGCAGCACTCCGCGGTGACTGCCTGCTAAACGGATTTTTTGACTTCTAATGCATCCTTACGAAAGAGCTAAACGCACTTCGTTTGAACGACGCTCTTTCGCAAGGGTTCTGGCTGTCAAAAAATCCGTTCTTCACGCAGGCAGTCAAACGCTCCGCTTCTGCTTACCCCTTTCCTCCCATGCTCTAACTTCTTCTCCTTAACGGCGGCAGCAAAGTATCGCTTTTACCGTAGTCACTTCATCGATAGCACATCTTCCGCATGATCTCGCTTATCGAGTGATACGCTTTTGCTGCAGAATCTAAGTCCGTGCTATACCTATCCATAAGTGAAGCTTCAGCCTGCTGCGCGGAACGTTGGATAGGTATAGCATGGACGCCTCATTGCACCGAACTCAAAGCATCTCCAATAATTTATCTACGTGCTCTTCGGTCGTCGCCCAGCTCGTCGCAATCCTCATAACGCAATGCCCTTCATCGACGTTCTCCCAGAAGCCAAGCTCGACTTCCTTAGCAAGCTCCGCGCATTTTTCTTTTGTCAGCACGATGAAAATCTGGTTCGTCGGGTTCTCCATGGCAAATTGATAGCCCTTTTCGCGCAGGACACCGCGGATTTTGTCGGCGGCTTCGATGGCTGTCCGGCCGATTTTTTCGTAAAGGCCATCCGTAAACATCGTGTCAAACTGAATGCCGGCGATGCGGCCTTTGGCGAGGAGTGCGCCGTGCTGTTTTGTAATCGTAAAGAAATGCGGCACGAAGCCGTGCTTCGGGAAGACGACGGCCTCGCCGAAGAGAGCGCCGCATTTCGTACCGCCGATGTAGAAGGCATCGCAGAGTCTCGCAATATCCGCCAAAGTCACGTCATTTTCTCTGCAGGCCAGTGCATAGGCAAGGCGTGCACCGTCAAGGTACAAAGGCAGATGATGCTCACGGCAGACTTTGCTGATGGCCGTGAGCTCTTTGAGGGAGTAAAGCGTGCCGTATTCCGTCGGCTGCGAGAGGTAGACCATGCCCGGCGCGACCATGTGGTCATGGTTGCCGTCAGCGTAAAAGCCCTTGACATAAGCATCGATGCCTGCAGACGTGAGTTTGCCATTTTGATGAGGAATCGGCAGGACCTTATGGCCGCCAAATTCAATGGCCCCTGCTTCGTGCAGGCTGACATGGCCCGTATCAGCCGCGATAACGCCTTCCGTCAAACGCAGGATGGCATCGATGACCGTCGCATTCGTCTGCGTGCCGCCGACGAGGAAGAAAATGTCAGCCTCAGGAGCTTCGCAGGCCTGACGAATTTTTGCGCGGGCCGACTCGGAAAATTCATCAAAGCCGTAGCCTGCCGTCTGCATCATATTCGTATCAAAAAGTCTCTTCAATATAGACGGATGTGCCCCTTCGAGGTAATCCGACGCAAAAGAAATCCGCTCTTTACTCATAAAAAACTACATCCTCCCTGTATTCCAAGTATCATAGCGATAAAAAATGCCGCTTGTATGTGATACGCTGTTATTATGCGATGACAAACAACTCGTCACAGCCGTAAGCCGTAAATTTTACGGCCATCCCGCTGTCTTTTGTCAGTCAGCCGCGAGATTGTGGTCGGAGGTCAGGCGAAGTTCGCGGTCGGCAAGGCGGCCCGTGATATCCGGATGATGCGAGGTCACGATGATGGTCTTGCCCGCTTCCTTCAGGGACTGCAGAAACTCGGCAAGCCACTGCTGACTCTCGGCATCAAGAAAATTTTCTGGCTCATCGAGCGTCCAGACGGATGGGTTCATCGTGAAAATTGACGCGAGGGCCGTGCGTTTCTTCTCGCCGCCCGAAAGATAATACGGGGCTTTATCGCGAAGTTTCGTCAGCGAAAAATACGCCAAAGCATCTTCGACGCGCTGACGCACCTCCTCTTCCGGCAGCCCCATCTGCAGGGGACCGAAGGCCAATTCTTCTTCGACACTTGCGCAGAAGAGCTGGGCATCGGGATTCTGCCAGACATAGCCGATGCGCTGATGAAAGTACTTTGAGTAGCGGTGCTCGCGCATCTTCGCCGGCGTAATGCGCGTCCCTTCAAACGTATACATGCCGATTTCCGGGAAGACGAGGCCGTTTAAGAGCCGCAGCAGCGTGGTCTTGCCCGAGCCATTCGGTCCCGTTAAAAGCACGGTCTCGCCTTTTTTTATCGTAAAGCTGATATGGCGCAGGACCGGTTCATGGTCAAACGCACAGCAGACATCTTCTAACGCAATCACAAAAAGCCCTCCAAACGCAGATAAAGAAAGCCGTAAACAAGAAGCAGGATGACAGGCGGCAGCAGGGAACCGATGGAACTGCTGCTCTTTTTTGCCTGCAGCAGCGGGTATTCGCCCGTAAAACAGCGGCAGCGCATGGCCTCAGCCATCTCGATGGACAGTCTCTGCGAACGCTGCATGACGATGCCCATGATGCCGGCCATGGCCTTGTGCTTTTTGCGGTTGTGTCCGACGGACCGGAGCTTCAGCGCTGTCAAAAGCAGCGAGGCCTGATCGCCAAGCAGCACGAGGTAGCGCAGGGTCGTATCGAGAATGAAGATGACTTCGGGCGGCAGATGAAAGCGCCGCAGGGCCGCCGTGAGCTCGTGCCATGAAAAATGCTGCTGCAGAAGATTCAACGCCGTCACGCAGAGAAATGTCTTAAACGGCAGCAGCAGGACAGGTCCGCTCCCCCAAAAGAGCAGGGCCGGCAGGATGAGCAGCAGACAGAAAACAGCGGCCGCCAGAGCCCCCATGATATCCTGCCGCAAAAGTTTTGCCGGCAAAAAGGCCAGCAGCAGGAGTTCGCCGCCCAAAGCCGTCCAGAGGAAGGCCGAAGTCCTTGCCGTAACCACGGCGAGCAGGAAAAGCACGAGCAGCACGAAATAAAGTCCGGCCTGACCGTGATGGCGCCTGCCGGCCTGTGCGCGCAGCACTTTCAGCATTCCCATGATACGCAAAAGAGACCGGGAAATGAATGCATCCCGGTCCTTGTCAGGTCTATATGATTCTTCCCGTTTTGCCCAAGCCGGCAAATCCTTCATGAAGAAACACCTCAAAAATCAACAAAATCTTTCTATTATATATAGGAATTACAGCCTCATAATTACGGCCTCAACGGTTCGAAAGCGAGTCGCCGTAATCCGTATGCGAGGCAAAGAGCGGCGCCGCCATCTTGAAGATGATGACGAGCAGGGCGGTGCCGATGAGAGCCGACAAAATGTAGCCAAACGCATCGGGCAGTCCCGCAACCGCGTAGTCTGGGAACAGCGCGTCAAATGAGAAGCCCTGCTCCATGCCGGCCGGCGTATAGCCGAGGACACTGCCGAGGAAATCCTGTCCCGCAAGCTCCTCCGGGTCCCATTCTCCCCAGGCCGTACCCGCAGCGAGCAGGCCGAGCGGCGTGCAGACGATAAGTGCGGCAATCAGGCCGTAAAGTGCGCGGTTCGTCTTCATGCGCACAGAGCCAAAGAGGTCCGGCGAGGTCTTACGCAGATACGCGAGCACCGCCGTCGTGAAGACGACTTCCGCAAGGCCGAAGAGCGTCAGATGGCCGATCATCATGGCCGGAATGGAAATCCAGAACGGATACGGGCAGTAAAGAGCCTGTCCGGCAGCATCCGTGAACAGCAGCGGCTGAATGCCAAATTCCACGGCAGCCACAAAAGCCGCAGCATTGATGCCTGCATAAGCGCCGGCCCCCGCCGCGATATACTCGCCGGAACGCGATTTTAAATGTCCGCGCAGGAAACGGTAGACACCGTAGCCCGTAAACGGCAGGACCAAGGCCATATTGAAACAGTTCGCCCCAAAGGCGAGAATGCCGCCGTCGCCGAAAAACAGGGCCTGAATGAGCAGAGCGATGCTGACGGAAAGACACGCCGCATAAGGCCCGAACAAGATAGCAATCAGCGTGCCGCCTACCGCATGCCCCGTCGTGCCGCCCGGCAGCGGGATGTTGAACATCATGCTGAGGAACGACAGGGCTGCCGCAATGCCTAAAAGCGGCAGTTTATCCTGCGGCACATGACGGCGCACCTTCGAAACGGCCATGAGCCAGACAGGGACCATGACCGCGCCCATCACTGCACAGGTTGAGGGGCTCAGGTAGTTTTCTGGAATGTGCATAAGAACCTCCCATAAATAGAATTCATATTCTATATTGTAAGGGAAGATGTTCTTTTATGTAAGCCTCCCAGGGGGATAAAATGGCAAGAAAAAAAGTCGAAGTCATAAAAACTCCGACTTTTTATATCATCTGTCCCCAGCCGTGCTCCGAGCACCGGCCGGCGACAGTCCACATCATGGTGGAGATGAGGAGAATCGAACTCCTGTCCGAAATACATCCACATCACAAAGCATTATCGCAGTAGCCCGAGAATGCGGGCATCATAGGAGCGAAACTCTGGGATTCAGAGTTCTCCACCACCTGTTTTTACAAAACAGGAAACTGCCGTCTTTATTTAAAGCCTCCGGGTTGGCTGACGGTTCGTACTTCCAGAGGGGCTATCTGAGCTAGGCTCAGGCAGCGTAAGCGTATTCAGCTTCGTCAGTTGAATTTAGCGGTCAAGCTTTAGGCTTTCATGACCATTGGCCTGCGAACTTCGTGGCTTCAATACCCCGTCGAAACCTTTACATCCCCCTAAGGTAAATTGTAAAAGGCGATTGCAGGGTTCTGCAACCTTTTGTAAAGGATATTATAATACAGAAAAGTCAATTCGTCAATAGATGGCCCATCCTGATTTTCAGCATTCGGGGCCAATCGTGACAATGGTGCCATCCTGCAGCATAAAGAGGATGCTTTCTTTGACTTTTCTCTTGAGGACGCTCTCGACGGCTTCGCGGTAGAGCTCAATCTGCTTGGCATAGTGGCGGCGGACTTTGTCTGGCGTCGTGTCGCGGTCGGTCTTGTAGTCGAGCAGGACGAGGCTGCCGTCGTGTTCTTCAAACAGCACGTCAATGACGCCCTGGATGAAGATTTCTTCGTGACTTTCCGCATAGGCCCTGCTGACTTCGCCGACCGGGATCATGCGGCTGAAAGGCAGTTCGCGCCAGATGCTTTTCGCCCCGCGCAGGCGTTTTCCCAGCGGAGATGCACAGAATCTTTCGATGCTGCGGTAGTTTACGGCACTTTCATGACCTGCGGCAATCAGGCCTTTTGCTTCCATATAAGATACCTGCGCCCTGAGGCCATCGGGCGACAAATCGCCCTGCAGATTGAGGTTCTGCATGATGCTGTGCATGAGTGTACCGCGCTCAGACGGTGACAAACGGCCCTTCTGCTGCAAAAACTGCGGCCGGCGCCAGACGAGATTTTCTTCTGTCTTGACGAGAGGCACGGAAGCCGGCTCTTCCTTGCGGATTTCCTCGGCAAAACGCTGTTTGATTTCGGAAACGGTCATCTTAGCCGTAATGCCCGTGAGCTCCTCGCCTTCATAATGCCAGTTCAGCCGCTTTTCGACGAGTTCTTTTTCAGCAGAAGCCGGCAGCGGCTGATGGCCGCGCACGGCGATGAGGATGGGGTCGTCGAGATTTTCTTCCTGTTCATGCGGCTGAATGCGATTTCCCTGCAGGAGCTGTACAGCAAAATGAGCATCGGGCTCCACATTGTCAAGCATCGTGCCGAAGTCGCGGTCTGCGGCCTGCCGGATGATTTTGCCATCCGTATGACGCGCAACGGCCGGCGCAATCCAGTCGAGATAGCTGCCTGCCTGACGGATTTCCTCATCGGGCAGCGCAAGGTCCTGTTCGTCAAGGCCGCGGCAATAGCGCGCGGCCATTTTCTCCCAGTGCGCGGCAGGGATTGTGCCCGTCAGGATGAGTTTTTCGCGGGCACGCGTCATAGCGACGTAGAGCACGCGCATTTCCTCGGCCTTTGTCTCCGCCGTGATGCGCGCGGCAATGGCCTGATACGGCATCGTCGTATACATCTGACGGCCGGCGGCCGAACGCTCGACAAGGCGCGGCCCAATGCCGAGTTCCTTGTGCAGCAGGAAAACGCCCTGTGCGTCGCGCACATTGAATCCCTTCGCGATATCGGCGACGATGACCACGGGGAATTCCAGCCCCTTGCTCTTATGGATGCTCATGATGCGCACAACATCCTCGCTGGCACCGAGTGTACGCGCAACGGAAAGGTCCGTGTCGCGTTTCTTGAGATCCTCAAGAAAACGCAGGAAGCGGAATAGGCCGCGGTAATTCGTCTTCTCGTACTCGGCCGCGCGGTCGGCAAGCATGCGCAGGTTGGCCTGACGCAGAAGCCCGCCCCTGAGGCCGCCGACATAATCGTAATATCCCGTCTCCCTGTAGAGTTTCCAGATGAGTTCAGGCACGCTGTGGCTCACGGCGTAGCTGCGCCAGCTGTTGAGTGCGGCCGAAAAATCGGCGGCCCTGTCGGCTAAGTCCTTCGGCAGCGGCGTCTCCGGCGAATGGCTGCGCAAAAGAGCGCCGTAAAGGTCTTCGTCGGGCACGGACATGCGCAGGCGCGCGAGCTCCTCCATCGAAAAGCCGCCAATCGGCGAGACGAGCACGGCCGCGAGCGGAATCTCCTGCCGCGCATTGTCGATGACTTTTAAAAGAGCCAGCACGAGCCGGACTTCATTGGCCTCGAAATAGCCGCCATCGACATCGGCGTAAGCAGGCACGCTGTTTTTGCGCAGACTTTCGAGCAGGGTATTCGCCTTGCCCTTGACCGCGCGCAAGAGAATCGCAATATCGCGGTAAGCCAAAGGACGATAGCCGCCCGCGTCCTTATCGAAGACTTTACATCCCGACTCCATCAGCCCTGCAATGCGGTCCGCAATATGCTGCGCCTCAAGTTCAAAGCCCTCAAGTTCCTCGGCCTCATCCTCCTGATTCTGCCGGTTCTGTTGATTCTGTTGGCTCGGTTGAGTGCCCGCCGACGAAATTTCATCTTCGCCGCCGCGCAGTATAATATCGATTTCCATCGGTCCCTTGAGGCTCTGCGCGTGTTCCGGATAGTCGGCCCCCGGATAGAGCCGACTCTTCTCGTCGTACTCGATTTCCATCGGCCCACGGTGCATGACCTGGTCGAAGATGAAGTTAATCGGGGCGAGCACCTCGGCGCGGCTGCGGAAATTCTGCTTCATCGTAATCAGCTGATTTTTGTCATCCTCACCTGGATTTTCAGGATACGTATCGTACTTCTGCTGAAAGAGATACGGGTCCGCGAGGCGAAATCGGTAGATGCTCTGTTTGACATCGCCAACGGTAAAGCGGTTGTCCTCGCGCGCAATGAGATTTAGTATGGCCTCCTGCACGCCATTTGTGTCCTGATATTCGTCGACCATGATGACCGCATATTTCTCGCGCAGGTCACGCGCGGCCTCCGTGCGCAGGGCTTCGCCCGATTCGCCCTGAAAATCTTCTTCCTTCGCTGCGGCCAGTTTCTTGGGGTCGGCGCAGAGCACAGCCAGAGCAAAATGCTCGAGGTCGTTGAAATCGAGAATATTGCGCTCTTTTTTCGCGGCCTGCAGGGCCTTGATGAAGCGCAGGGTCAGATTCGTATAACGCCGCACGGTCGCGCCGCATGCCAAAAGACCTGCCATGACTTCTTTCTCGGACTCCGCGAGGTATTTATCGCGCGCGTCCGTGAAGATTTTCTTGGCCTCATCGCGGCTCTTTTCAAAGGCCTGCCTGACTTCCGGGAAATTGTCGCGCAGATCATTGTAGATTTTGCCGCGCAGCACGGGCTGACGCCATTTTTTCGCGACAGCCGCAAGCGCATCCCAGCCGCCCGCCTTTTTTTCGAGCACGGCCGTGCGGTAAGCGGCCTGTACATCCTCCATTTTTTCGATGCACGACTGCAGGTATTCGACATAAGGCTGCCAGGCGGCCATCAGGGCCTGCGACTTTTTCGCCTCAGCCCCAGCCTCGGATTCATCGGGATTGATGCGGACAAGGGCGCAGGTCTCTTCATACCGGCGGATGCTGCGCTCGATTTCCTGACCGAGGGCTTCGACGATGGTATCCGTCCACGGCGTCTGCCAGAAGCCGTTTCCTTCCTTAATATAAGCAAAACGCTCCTGCTGTGCGCGCAGCCAGTCCTCTGGGAAAGGCTGGCTCTGGCAGAAATTGTAGAGCTTCAGCACCGCGTCATAGACGCCCTCGTCGCCGTGGTCGTCGCCGTAATCATCGGCAAACTCGAGAAAATCCTGCCATGCCTTTTTTTCTTCTTCATCTTCCGGCATTTTATACGAGTCTTCGAGAAGTTCCTCGAGCACATCGCGGCGCAGAAGCACCATTTCCTGGTCGCTTGCAAGACGGAACTGCGGGTCGACGTCAAGGGCCTCGATGTTCTGCCGGATGACACGCTGACAAAACGCATGAAACGTGCAGATGGAAGCGCCGGAAAGCAGCACGAGCTGGCGTTCGAGCCAGTCAATGGTCTCCCTGTCCTCGGCTTCGACGAGTTTTTGCTGCAGGGCCTTGTCGATGCGTTCGCGCATCTCGGCGGCCGCGGCATTCGTGAAGGTCACGACGAGCATTTCATCGACGCTGCACTCACGCGCGAGAAGCTGCGCGATGATGCGGTCGACAAGCACGCGCGTCTTGCCAGAGCCCGCAGCTGCCGCCACGAGGATGTTCTTATGCCTTGTCTCAATTGCCTTCTGCTGGTCCTTTGTGTATTTCATCCAGTAAATCCTCCTTCCCCGTGCACTTTGCCATCTTTTCTTCGAGCACGCTGTCGTCCTCGGGCCCGATATCGCGGTAGTCAAAGCCATCGAGGCTAGGGTCAAAGCCGCAGACATCGCGGTACTCGCAGTAGGTGCAGGCATTTTGCTGTTTATTGTCCTTCAGGCGGTACGGGCTCGCGCTGATATCGCCCGAGAGGATGGCCCTGCCCGTATCCTTCAGGATGTAATCGACATAGGCAAGCATGAGCTCGAATTCTTCAGGGCTCCTGATGTAGCCGCGTTTGCGGCTGTTGGCGTCAAAGTCCATGACGGGCTCGCCGTCGGGGCCGAGCACCGCCTTTTTCTTCTCGTCGCGGACCTGACTGAGCCCTGGTTTGATGTGCGAGAAGCTCGCATCGATGGCCTTGGCCACGTCGAGGTCGGCAAGCACCCAGCCCGGCATGCGCAGTTCCGCATTGACGCGCTTTTCAAGCTCCGCCTGCGTGTATTTTTTGCGCGTCTGCAGCAGAGGATTCTGCAAAAATGCATAGAGGATGCCCGCCGGCAGGCGTTTTTCCCCTTTTTCACGCAGCAGCTCCCTGCCCACGAGCATGTAGACGAGCAGCTGCAGCCGCAGGCCGTAGTAAACTTCAAAGAGATTGATGGCGACATGACCCGTCTTGTAATCGAGAATCAGATAATACGGGGCATGCTCGTGCAGGTCAAGGCGGTCAATCTTCCCCTTAAATGACAGCGCATAGCCATCCTCAAGCTGCAGCGGCTTTAAATGCACCGCATCATCGGGATGCCCAAAGGCTTCTTCAAAAAACGCCGGCTGAAATTCCGACACAGCAGCCCATGCCGAGAGATGATTGACGGCCTGCTGTGCAGTCCTTTCGATGCGTTTCTTCAAATGGCGGTAATTGTCGCGGCTCAGGAGGATTTCACTCTGCAGGCGCGGGGCAAGCGTATTGACGAGTTCTTCGCAGAGGGCAGTGCGTTTTTCCTCCGGCACATCCTGCCAGCGGTTCGCATAATCCTTTTTGACGATGCCGCCGTATTCCTTGAGCACGGCGTGCAGGAGCTGGCCGAGGTCCATCGAGCGGAACTGATACTCGCGGCGTTCCTGCAGTTTCAGCCCATAGGCCGCAAAATGCGCAAACGGACACTGCCGGAACTTCTCGAACTGCGTCACGCTGCCGCGCAGAATCGTGCCCTTCGTGAAAATCTGCTCGGCAATTTCCTTCGGCAGCTTCCCTTCGCCGGCCTTGGCAAAAATGCCCGCGAGAGCCATGCGCAGGGGCCGCTGCCATTTTTCCTGTCCACGCGCCCAGTTGTAGACATCGCGCCAGCAGGGCTGCATCGTCCCCTGTTCGCGCTCCGCGCGCAGAGCATTGGCAAGACCCGAAAGAGCCGGCCGCGGGGCCGCGAGCAAAAGATCGTCATCGCGCTGCACGGTCTCCAAAGGAATCGAAAGGAACGGCACCTCAGGATAGAGCGCGCGGATTTTCTTAAAAAGAGGTGACGGCTGCAGGCCGTTGCCCTCGGCATCGGCCAGGGCATACGAGAGCCAGAGATACTCATGGGCCTCGTTAAAGCCGCGGTAGAGCAGGAATTTTTCGCCAAAACTCCGCTCATGACCGCCGCGCGAAATCGTATGGGCCTCGCCGCCCTCTTTCTGACAGGCAGCCAAGGTCTCCGCGATGTGCAGACGGTCGGCATCGGAAAAAATTCCCTGTTCGCGCACGCGGCGCGGCATCGTGTCGGCATCCGCGCCTAAAATATAGATGGCGCGCAGATTATCGAGGCTGTTCTGGTCAAACGGCGCGAGCGTCACATAGTCGAGCCCCGGCGGGATCAGCGAAATCTGCAGGGCATCGAGGCCGTCGCTCAGAATGGCCTCAAAGTCCGCAAGGCTCATCTCTTCATCGCCGCTGACCTCGACGAGCTGGTCAAAGAGGGCCATGCTGTCATCCCAGAGCTGCCGGTGCTCCGCCGCATCGGCAAGACGCCCCTCTTTTTCGGCCAGTTCGGCCCATTCCTGCAACTTGGCCGGCACCTCGAGCTCCACGAGAAAATTGTAAAGTGCCGTCGTATAGCCCCTGACATCTTTCGCCTGCTGCAGATTTTTTTCAAGAGATGTTAGGGCCGCGACCGACTGACGGCGCAGGCCGTCGATGAGCGCGAGCGTCGAGGCCGTGTCCTCATCGACCGTCTCGCCATCCTCATCGAGTGAATAACGGCGGTGCCAGTCCCACGGCTCTTCCTGCTGCCAGCGTTTGCGCCCGCGGATGCCGAATTCGAGCACGTAGTTCTCGAGTTTGTCGACATCCTCGCGGACCGGCGGGAAAAAGCCCGTGCGCAGACAGCGGAAGACCGTCTCATAGCGCCAATCCTTCGCGGCGACCTCAATGGCCGAACGCATGAGCTCGGCTAAGGGGTGATGAATGCTCGGCCTCTTGGCATCTTCGAAGAACGGAATGCCGTAGTCGGCGAAGACGAGCCTGACGAGGTCGTCGTAACTCTCGGCATCGCGCACGAGGATGCCGATTTCGCGGTAATGCCAGCCCTCATCGCGCACGAGCCGCAAAATATCGGCCGCGGCGTTCTCGACTTCAAGGCGCCGGTTCGCGGCCTCGACGAGCTGCACGCCGCCGCTGCCCTCATGTGCCCTGCCGCCGTAGCGGAAAAGCTCCTGTTCGAGCGCGGGCATGATGGTATCTTCCGCAAAACGGTGCTGGCCGGAAAGCAGATGAACCGGAATGGGCCGCGTGCAGCCGAGTTCCTCGCGCATCATCTGACAGATGGCCTGCATGGTGCGGTACGGCCGGTTGAAAAGCGCGGTCTCCTGCAGATTTTCCGGCGAGTCGAGCGAAACTTTGCCGTCCGGACGCAGAAATCCCGTCATCGGCAGCGTGATATGGACCTTGGCCGCCGACTGCAGCAGGGCCTTCAGCACGGCCATTTCCTGCGGATTGAAAAAGATGAAGCCGTCAAGCCAGACTTCCGCGCCCTTCATGATGGCCGCTTCGGGCAGGGCTTCGGCGAGTTTCTGCATCATATCCTCGGCATCGTTGGCCTTGCCCTGCATCTCCGCGCCAAATTCATCGGTCAGAAGTGCCATTTCCTGCAGTTTGCCTGCGAGGCGCTCATTGCCTGTGCCCGCGGAAAGTTCCTCTGCCGCTTCGCGCAGCACGTCCGTCGTCAGACGGTAGCTCTTAAACTCCTTGATCGCGTCCGACAAACTCTCCGTGAAGCCGCGCTGGCGCACAGCGCGCGCAAAAACCTGCAAATCCTTCTCCTTCTGGTGCTTCGTCAAAATCTTGCGCAGCAGCAGCCTTCGTCCGACTTCGCTGATGCGCGGCACCTTCATATGGCCGGTCTCTAAGAGCACATGGCGCGCAAAACGGCGAAAACCGAAGACATAGCCGCGCAAAAAGCCCCTGCCCTGCGGGATGCTCGCGGCGAGTTCGCGCTCGACCTTGAACGTCATGTGCTCGGGCAGGAGCAGGATGAGCGCCGGTCCCATGGGATTTTCGGCAAGGTGTGCGCGCATGGCCTCAAGGCACGCGTGCGTCTTGCCCGTGCCGGCCCTGCCGATGATGAAATCGAGTTCTGCTGTCATTTATCTCTTCCTCAACTTCCTTCTATTATAATACAGGCTGCCTCAGCTCTCCGCCGTGCCGAGCTCAAAATGGGCCGTACTGCCGCCGCTCTTTGTCTTCGTGACTTCGAGCCTTGCCGGAATGCGGCTCCGGAGCTCCTCGACATGCGAGATAATGCCGATGAGGCGGCCGCTCTTCTGCAGTTCGAACAGGGCCTTGAGAGCCACATCGAGTGTCTCGCTGTCGAGCGTGCCAAAGCCTTCATCGATGAACATCGTATCGAGACGCACGCCGCCCGCACAGGCCTGCACGACATCGGCAAGGCCAAGCGCGAGTGCCAGGGATGCCAAAAACGACTCGCCGCCCGAAAGCGTCGCCAAAGGGCGCGGATACCCCGAATAATTGTCGAAAATTTCCATGTCGAGCCCGCCCTGCTGATTCGCGCGCAGGCGTTCGCCAGCATGCAGCTCATACTGGCCGCGGCTCATAATCAGGAGTCTCTGATTCGCCATTTCCATGACATCGCCAAGAAGCGAATGCAGCACATACGTCTGGAATGACACTTTGCTGCCCGTCTTGCCGCTCGCAAGCTCCGAAAGACTCGTGATGCGCGCATAGGCGTCCGTGAGCTCCCCGCTCTTCTCGCGAAGTTTCTGCAGGGCCACGGCCCGTTTCTGCCACGAAGCCAGCACCGTTTCGGCTGCCGACGACTCGCGCAGGGCCCCCTGCCATGCCTGCTGGGCCGCACTTGCCGCAGATTCTGCCGCCGCAAGGTCCGGCTTCTCCAGATTCTCGATGGCGGCCTGACTTTTGGCAAGGTTCGTCCTCGCCGTATGCAGGGCCTGTTCGTGCGCAAGAAGATCCCGCCGCACCTGTTCGCGGTACTTTTCCTCGCGCCAGCTGCCCTGCAGGGCCTCTGCGTACGCCGGTTGCCCGTCAAAGCCCGCCTGAGTCAGCCGTTTGGCAAAATTATCCTGCAGAGTCTTTGCCTGCTCCTGACTGCGCAAAAGTTCCTCGCGCTTCGTCAGCCACGCCGACTGCGCCGCATGATAGCGCGTATCGAGTTCATGGTAGTTTTTTTCTGCCCCGACGGCCTTTTTTTCCTCGTCCTGCCATGCCGTTTCGCGCTGCTGCCACTGGCGTTCCAGTTCCTTGGGTTCGGCAGGAAGTTCCCTGCCTGCAAGCTGCGCCTTTTTATCTTCGACCAGCGCTCTGGCCGCCGCGGCCTCGGCCGCACCTGCGCCAGCCGCTTTTTCCATTTGTTCTGACTTCGCCTGCAAGTCGGACTGCTTTTCCTGCAGCTCCGCGATTTTCTTCATCAGGGCCGCATGTTCTCTGCCGGCCTGCTCTGCTGCCTGCAGCTCCTGCCCATTCTTCCGGAGTTCTTCGCCGAGTTCCTGCTGACTTTTGTCGCCGAGCTGTTTTTTGACTTCTTCAGCCTTAGCCTTTGCCGCAGCGAGCAGGGCTGCCTTTTCCTGCACCTGGGCTGCAGCCGACTGATACGACTTTTCCAGCTTGCCGACTGACTTTTCCTTTTCCTCAAGCATCGCATCCGTGACGACCTCAGATACGGCCTCGGCAAGCCTTGGATGATGCTCCGAGCCGCAGACAGGGCAGGGCTCGCCCTCTTTTAGATTTTCGGCAAGCAGCACGGCGCGGGCTTCTTTCGCAAGTTCGCGCAGATGGTCGAGCTCAGCGCGGGCCGTCTGCCATTTTTCCCCGACTTCCTGCGCGGCCTTTTCCGCCTGTTCGTGAGCTGCCTTCGCTTCCTTAAAAGTACGCTCGTTACGTGCCAAAACGGCAAACTTTTCCTGCTCGTCCAAGAGATTTTTATGCGCAAGTTGCAGGGACGCCAGCGTCAAAGCCTGCGTGCGGAGTGTTTCGGCCTGTTTCTGTCCTGCCTGCAACAGTTTTTCCACTTCTGCCAGCTTCTCCTTGCCTGCCAGCGACTCCTTCTGCAGGGCTTCGCTCCTTGCCTGCTTCATCGCGGCGTCTTTCTGCGCCGTTTCCAGCTCCCGTGCAACAGTCAGCAGTCCCCGCAGGACGACAAGGGCTTCCTTTTCCGCTGCATGTGCCTCTTTGCCAGCCTGCACCTTTTCAAAGAGTTTCTCAGCCGCCGCATGCTCTGCGGCAAGTTTTTGCCCCTGCTGTTTGAGATTTTCAAGCTCATGCCCGCGTTTTCTTACATCCTGCTCGACATTACGAAGCTGCCCCGCAAAGTCCAAGAGGCCTGCCGCCCTGTCGGCCTTGTCGAGTGTTCCCCGCAGCACTTCATCCTCAGGCACCGTTTTTTCCCACTTCTGCACCTCGGCAGCCGCCGTTTCCGCCTGCTGGAACTTCGTCATGACCTCGCGCGCAGCGTCCCTCTTTTTCTCGCAGTCTTCCTTGATGAGCTGCAGGGCCTTGGTTTTTTCTGCCAGTGCCCCAGACTGCTTCTCCTGCACGGCAAGCAGGGCCTGAAATTCCGCTTCATCCTTAGCACCGGCCTCGGCGAGGTAAATTCTCTGCTTTTCTGCAATGCCGTCATACGCTTTGCCTATTTCTGCGGCCTTCGCCTTCAGCTTTTCCTCAAGCTTCTGGTAAATTTCCGTATTAAAGAGGACCTTCATAATTTCCTTGCGCGCGCTCGTGTCGGCCATGAGAAAACGGCGGAACTCCCCCTGCGGCAGCAGCACGACCTGACGGAACTGCTTGCATTCAAAGCCCAAAAGCCGCACAATGCGCGCATGAACTTCGCCATCCTTCGTCCAGCTTTCGGTGACTTTGCCGTCTTCGAGCCTTTCTAAGAGGACCTCGGGCTTCTGGCGCACGAGTCCTTCGCCGCGCTTGGCCTTGCGCTGGTACTCAGGACTTCTCCTGATGTGCCATTTTTCCTCGCGCACGCGGAAAGTCAGGTCGACATACGTATCGTCTGCAGGACCGGCCTCGCGGTTCCGGAGCATCCTAGGCGTGCGCGCCTCCGTCGCGGCCTCGCCGTAAAGCGCGTAGCAGATGGCGTCAAAAATACTCGTCTTGCCCGCGCCCGTCGCACCGTGAATCAGGAAAAACGGCTGCGAGTCGAGCACGGAAAAGTCGAGGCTGATTTTCTTCTTATACGGCCCAAAGGCACACATGGTGAGTTTTTCCGGCTTCACTTCGCATCCCTCGCTTCCCTGTAAATCTCCTGCAGGCAGCCGTGCACAAGCTCCTGCTGCCCTTCGTCGAGCTTTTCTCCGGTCATATCTTCATAATAATGGGCAAAGAGCGTTTCCTCCGTGAGTTTCAGGACAGCCTGACCGTTCTGCTCACGCATCGTACCCTCATGCTGCAGGTTCGGATAGAGCACGTGCATGAGGTTCGGGTATATCGCCTTGAGTTTATTGAACACGTCAAGGATGATGCCCGTATCCGTGAGTTCGACTTCGATGTAATCCTCCGAAGCTGGATATTTCTCCCTGTCCTGCTCAATCGCGGCAAACGGGGCTCGGATGCGCCGAATATCATGCGGCGGCACGAGCGGCACGAATTTCGATGAGGCTTTGCCCTCACCATCAATGTCGACGACCAGCACGCCTTTTTTCTGCTCCGCCTCGTCAAACGAATACTTCATCAAAGAGCCGCTGTAGCGGATATGGTCGGCCCCCGCCCGCTGCGGATTGTGGAGATGCCCCAGTGCCGTATACGAAAAGTCCCGAAACAGCGCCGGACTGACATTGGCCGAACCGCCGACCGCGAGCGGCCGCTCCGAGTCAGAGCTCAGTCCGCCCGCGAGGAAGGCATGAGCCACGGCCAGTTTACGCATGCCCTCAGGGATATTTTTGCGGCTCGCTGCCAGTACAAATTCATGCGCCCGCTCAAAGTCCATCGTCTCCGTCAGGCCAAAGACCGCGCGGACCGCCGCCGGCTCCATATAAGGATAGAGCATGACCGCGAGCGGCCCGAACTCATCCTCGATGATGAAGGGCTTCATCTGCGCATCAAGCCGCCCGCGCACGAAAATCCCCGCCTCGCGCATGAGACGCCCGCCAAAATTCAGCCGCGCCTCGCTGTCGTGATTGCCCGCAATGTAGAAAACCTTGACTTTGGCCTCAGCCATTTTGCGAAGGAATTCATCAAAGAGGTCGACAGCCTCGACGGGCGGCACGCCGCGGTCGTAAATATCCCCCGCAATGATGACCGCCTCGCCCTTTTCGTCTTTTACGAGCGGCAGAAGCTGCTCCATGATGATGGCACGCTGGTCCGCCGTCAAATGCAGCCCATGAAAATAGCGCCCGAGATGCCAGTCAGCCGTATGAATAAAGCGCAACACAATCCCTCCCTTGGAGATACCAAATACCCGATATACAAAAAAGAGCCAGAAGTGTACCTTCTGACTCTGTGCATTCGATATGGTGGAGACAAGGAGGATCGAACTCCTGACCTCTTGCATGCCATGCAAGCGCTCTCCCAGCTGAGCTATGCCCCCGTCTTTAGCACAACCGCTAACGACAGATATTATTATACGGGAAAGTCAGCCGTTCTGTCAACCCCTCTTCCGACTTTTTTCCCGACAAATTTTCTGCTAAAATAAAAGAAGCATTTATGTTATCGCAAAAAAAGGAAAGAAGGTTCTCCATGTCCATAAAAATCACCGGTTTTTACCAGCTGCCCCATCAGACCATGCCGGAGCTCGTCGACTTTGACGATGTCTTCAATACCTCATTCATGCGCAAATACACGCGCTTCCGCACCTTTGAGAAATTTCTGCAGGGCAGTCATCTGAAAATCGAGAGTCAGAAAGACTTCGAAGCCCTGCCCGAGGAAAAAATGGATGCATGGGTCAGAAAGTCGACAAAATTCTCCTCTTGGCAGGAAATGCTCGACACGGCAACGGACAAATACGTCATGCACAAAAATCTTTAACTACCATAAAAAAGAGGCCATCCCGTGATGACCTCTTTTTTATGCCCATGGTATGCCCAGAGCAAATCAGATTTTTGCGTACTCAAGAATGGCGCGCTTGTCGTACATGCGCTCATAATACGTCTGGTAATCGCCGCTGATGATGCCCATCCACCAGTCGCGGTGCTCAAGATACCATTGAATCGTCTTCTTGATGCCGTCTTCGAACTTCGTCTCCGGCTCCCAGCCGAGTTCGTTGTGAATCTTCGTCGGGTCGATGGCGTAGCGGCGGTCATGGCCCTTGCGGTCCGTGACGTGCTCAATCAGGTCCTCGCTCTTGCCGAGTTCCTTGAGGATGGTCTTGACGACATCGATATTGGCGCGTTCATTGTGGCCGCCGATGTTGTAAACCTCGCCGACACGGCCCTTCTGCAGGATGAGGTCGATGGCACGGCAGTGATCCTCGACATAAAGCCAGTCGCGGACATTCTTGCCGTCGCCGTAGACCGGCAGCTTCTTGTCGGACAGCGCGTTGATAATCATCAATGGGATGAGCTTCTCCGGGAAATGGTACGGACCGTAGTTGTTCGAGCAGCGCGAAATCGTCGTCGGCAGCTTGTACGTGCGGTGGTAAGCCATGACGAGCAGGTCAGCGCCGGCCTTCGAAGCCGAATACGGGCTCGACGTCTTGAGGTTCGTCTCTTCCGTAAAGAACAGGTCCGGACGGTCAAGCGGCAGGTCGCCGTAGACTTCATCCGTCGAAACCTGATGATAGCGGTCGATGCCGTACTTGCGGCAGGCATCAAGCAGCACGCTCGTGCCGATGATATTCGTCTGCAGGAAAATCTCCGGATTCTCAATGGAGCGGTCGACATGCGACTCCGCTGCGAAATTCACGACGACATCCGGCTTCTCCTGCTCAAAAATGCGGTAAATCGCCTTGCGGTCCGCGATATCCGCACGGATGAACTTGAAGTTCTTTTTCTCCATCGCGCCCTCAAGCGTCTCGAGATTACCCGCATACGTCAGCTTGTCCACGCAGATAATGCGGTCGGACGGATGCTTCTTGAGCATATAGTAAATAAAATTCGAACCAATAAACCCGGCACCGCCGGTCACAATAATATTCATACAAATTCCCCCTATGTCTAAACGGCCGCAAAAAAAGCCTCTGCGCCGTATTCTTTTCTACCTATATATTATACAATAGTATATCACACGACACAAAAACCTTTTTCACATTACAAATTATGACACAAGTATGTAGCTCTTCTGGTTACGTTAAGACAAAATCTTCCCTATAGACTTTGCTATCTTTACCGCATCAAAAGGAGTATTGTCTACACCAAATGTTATTCTAATAGTTCCTTTTGCGTATTCTTCAGGGGCATTGATTGCCTGCAGTACATGCGAAATCTGCGTATTAACTGAATCACATGCCGATCCTGTAGAGATGCAAATTCCCATCAGGTCAAGACGGTGCAAAAGCATTTCCCCATCTGCATTGCGAAAAGAAATATTTACATTCCCTGGTAAGTGATCTTCCGCACCATTACGAATAAAGTCTAGATTCTCTGACAGAAGTGTTTGAATCAAGGTATCTTCCAAATTAAGGAGTCTCTTTTTTTGCTCATCCATCCTCGAGGTATTTTCCTTGAGAGCTTCTGCCATACCAACAATCGATGCTACATTTTCGGTTCCAGCTCGGTTTCCGTTTTCCTGTGAGCCACCATCCGCATATTGATGAATACGAACGCCCTTCTTCATGTACAAAAATCCTATCCCCTTCGGGCCATTGAACTTATGTGAGGAAGCCGACAGAAGATCAATATCTAATTTCCTGACATCAATGGGAACATGTCCGACAGCCTGAACAGCATCCGTATGAAAAAGCGCACCGTTCTCGTGAGCAATTTTAGATAATTCTCTTATTAGTTCAATTGTACCAATTTCATTGTTTGCATACATGATTGACACTATGCCCGTATTTTCAGATATGCTATCTCTCAAAACAGCAGGATTTATCACGCCTTGATGATCAACTGGCAGATATTTTACATCTATACCGAGTTTTTGAACTGTGTCACACGAATTTAAAATCGCATGATGTTCTATTTGAGAAGTAATGATTTGATTTTTTGTTGATGGGAGAAATAAGGAAGATTTGATTACCCAGTTATCACTCTCTGTACCGCCAGAAGTAAAAAATATTTCTTCTGGCAAAGCGCCTATACACTCCGCGATAGTTTCACGGGCATGCTTCAACGCCTTTTTGATTGGTCGAGAAAAAGAATATGGTTGAGATGCATTTCCATATTGTTCAAGGAGATAGGGCTTCATGGCAGCAAAAGCGTTCTCGCTTAATCTAGTAGTAGCAGCATTATCTGCATAAATCATGAAACAACCATCTCCTAATCAAAAAGAGTACATCCCTCGTCTTTAAATTCTTCTATTTTATCAAGTAAATCATCAACTGTGCATCCCAGATAGTCTGCTAGACAGTCCATGCAATAATAATTTGTTATATCCCTACCTAGTAACTTTTTATTGATGCCAATGGTATCTTTATCAAGCCCTTTTTTCCCACAAGCAATACATTCGTATTTCATAAATTAACCTCTTACTGTAAAATCTGGCATTAATTTATCATCATTCTTATATTCCGAATCAAGAATAGATAATTGCCGCCATATATTCTTTCGCATACGAATTGCAGGTCTTAAACAGTAGCGATTGAATTGGTGTACATCCACATCATCAGCAGACCTTACATTCGGGAAAAGTAACTTTAAATATGCAGTCGCAATACGTTTAACGGCTTCGGTATGTCTCACATATGCATTGTCTGAAACCTTAACTATCTCATCAACAATAGCGCGATAGCTTACATCATCACGCAGCATATGCATAATAGTACAAAAGTATTCAGTATTTAAAGCCCATCCTGAAACTTTTAGATCATCGCTCATTTTAGGAATGTCCCAACCTTTAATAAAGCCATGAATTCTGTCTACAAGTGCACTCTCTTGGAACAGAGAAGGAAGTTCATTAAACATACTTTTATATTCGTCCATGTTGTTTATATCGATATTGCCTAAAAGTACGACACCAGCAGACGATTCGCCTTCATATCCCCCTATATTGAAACGTCCACGCTCCATATATCCTTGCATAATGGAACGCATTTCATTGACATCGTTAAATGTTACCAGTTTGACCTCATCGATAGCAACGTAATCAGTCCCTACAATAAAGCCCGGTTTATGTCTGCTCGTATCATAAAACATTTTGGCACGAGTAATTTTACCGCCATCGGTCAAAGTTCCATACTTGCTCAAATTTCCAAAAACGTACGATTTTCCTGTTCCCTTTGGTGCAAGCTCAAGAAGATTTAGTCGCTTCTCTAAAAAAGGCAACAGACGAGTCAGCATTGCTAATTTCTCATTCTCGTCCTTATATCCCTCAGCATTATAATCGATTGCACCTAGAAGAATATCAATCCATTCTCCAATAGAAAATTCTTCACGAACATCTTTATAGTAATCTAATTCGGCTATATACGGATAAAAATTAGTAAAGCCAGTCATCTTAATTTTACCCGTTATCTTAGGTCTTACAGTATCATCTGGGAAACGATATCCTAGTTCGATTACCCCCCAAGTTTCTTGTCCTCTAGTTAATTCATTTTTATACTGCTCCCAAACGGATGGCTCTATGATAGTTTCTTTATTTGTCACACCAAAATTAGGAAGTGAAAATGATATTTCTCCTGTCTTTATATCGATATCCACGCTTATCTTTGTAAGAATTTTTACACGTTCATTCTCATATGCAATACGATTCTTTATACTAAGCCACTCTTCTTTTTTTGGCAGATAAGTTTTTATGAAATTGGTTACTTCTTCAATATCATAATTTCCATCATCATCTTCAAATTTTTTCAAAACCCAATCTCGTAAAAAAGAAGGTAATCCAAGAGAGGAAAAGAAATTACTTTTCTTTAGATCCTTATAAACCACCATATCTTCAAAACATTCACGTAGTTTATCTTCCATATTAGATCCTCCTACAGCAAATCATTTTCTTGTTGACCCTCCCGCTTAATAAGGAGTGGTAAATGATTTGCTATTTTATTGTCGCCGGAAAAGATATCTACATAGTATTGTCCTTTTTTCTTCAAATCTGGCATTTTTACACTATAATAGCCATTACCAAGCGGAATAGCCTTATAATTTTTTTCATTTATCACAATAGAAACATCACGACATTCCACTGTCAAATACAGTTTAATTTCAGCTTTCTTACGGTAGCTTACTCTTATCTCTGGAACCTCATGAATATCTCCTAAAGAATCCGATTCAGCAGACATAATATAGGCTTCAATTATTTTATCTGTGGATCTAATTCTTATGATTGGCACGCAGACCTCTTCTAATGTTGCGCCCCCATGAGCCTCGACATTTGCTTTCCTTCCATGTTTAAAACGATCATAATTGGCTAATGACCAGAAATCCCCAGCATCTACTGCATACGCTGGCTGCTTATCAACAACGTTCTTCTTGCAGCATCTTCCTGAATGTTCACCATTATTCCCCATTTCCCAAATATTTTCATGGTCATAGAGAACAACCAGACGACTGGCTCCATGGTCAGAGATGATTACTGCCTCATCCCGCCCATTCCGAAGCTTTTCCTGAATATTTTTTAAAATACCTTTGATTATTTCAAGTTCCTTTATAAGATGAATTGGCAATTTGGATTTTCTGTAATAATCGAAGTCATCCTTCCCATGATGTTTGATATCATCAATATCTTTAATAGATATAATTTGTTCTGGCGACCAACCATTCAAAAATTCCTTATTGACACTTGTTATCGACGGAAGCTCGCAACGACAGACAGTAATGTCTACATGCAGCTTCAGATTATTACATAGAGACTTTATGTAACTTAGATATTCTACTCCCATAGCATCTACGAAATAGAGTAACGCATTTTCCTTTGATATTTCTTCAATTTTCGAGGACCTGGGGGGAAGAAGAGCATTATAGTCACGTTTTTCCGCTTGATCAAGTACCTTCTCATAGAATTCAGGAAAAAGCTTATTGATCACTTTTTGATAATTATATTCATCAAAGTACTCAGTTAACAATTTGTCTTTATACTCATATGGTCTTAAATATGAACAAAGGTCTGGATATATCTTCGCCAAGATATCAACCAGCTTAGCACGACCTATCTGAGCTCCATATCGATCAAGAACGTAAAATATCTCTTCTTTTTCACATTGCGTAACATCCGTGAGGTAATAGATCTCATCTTGTCCTTTTGCACGAGCGAGATTACGAAAAGATACAATTTCAGCCGAGTGATCTTCCATTTGGCAGATGATTTCTTTTCTGCTTGTATAGCATTCCCAAAAATCATTCTCCTTATGCGATCTCGAAAGAATTCCGATGTAGATGTTTCGTTTCATCTCCTCCAAACTGTTAGAATGGATTGCTGCATCATTTAAACACCAATTCCCCTTTGCTCCGTATAATTTTATTCCTATATAATACAGCCAACGATACTCGTCTGACTTACAAGATAGTCCAGCAATATAGATATCGAGCTTTCTATGATCACCAAACTCAGCATCAATAAGATCATCCCAGCTAGAATCAAATAACGAAAGTGCATACTGCCATTGCTTCTCTGTTCCCATTTCCTTATTTAATTCTCGTGTTTTTATATCTTTAAGACAGAGGATATCATATGCACTTTGAATCTCGGTAATATTATAAAGGGCATTCTGAAATGTATTTTTTTCAATTCTTGTTACTAGATAAATATCGTCATTTTCTTCATATTCAATTACATCTGCTAATTTTTCAATCCCTTTCTTTGACATTACTTCTTGAGGAATTGGCAATTTAGGTGAAACAAAATATATATGGGGAATCTTTGCTATATCTCCATCTAATATTAATATTCTTCGACTAATACGAGGATCACCAAAATTCAAGAACCGCTTACACTGATAGCTAATAATAACCACATGACTAGTTGTAGTTAAGCTAACAATTGCGCGTAATACATCTGTCAGTTCGTGCTCTCCAACAAGTCTTAAGAATGAAGTCAATCCTGTAAGAAAAAAATAGTCACATTCTCTATTCTGGATATCATTAATGATATTTTCGATACGCGGATACTCATCCTCTTTACAGTAATGTGCTGCAGATACATGACTCCCAGACTTAACGCAAAACTCTCGGATTAGTTCCTTGAGATCATTCTGATTTTGAACATCTACTATCAACGGTGATTCTACATCATTCTTTTCTAAAAACTTCTTAATTCTTCCTTTACATTCAGTGATGTTCATAACTGTCACCTCAGTTATCCTTGATAATCTCTATTCCCACTGTCATATTATCCTGAATCAGCTCTTTTAAGTAACGACGTACGTCATCTGCATCCATCTTATCAATTTTTTCTAATGCCTTATTCACTCCACTTTGATTATACTTTGCTTCCGCCATTTGCTTTATCTTTTTTTCAACGCTAGGTAAACCAAACCAATCGTAGGGATCATCACTTAAAGTTCTGCTAAGATATTCTTTGACATCATTTATATCTGTCAAAATTACGGAATAATCTTTGATTATAGATCTGGCAAATATCTTATCAAGCATGTCATTATCATCCATCTTCGAATAAAAGGTGGCCTTTTCTAGATATTCTTTAGCCTTTGTTACAGAAGCCTCATCTGGATGAGCTTTATTAAGAACGTCAAAAGCTTGTTTTGCCTGTGTCACTTCATTATCCGGGACGAGGCATAAAATAGGCATTTTATGCCTATTAGACCATTCCTGCGGAGTAAGAGATGACTGTATCTTATCCTGCCAGAAATTCTTAAGTTGTTCATATCCTAAAGAATTACGATATTTTTTTGAAGTATTATCTACCAGACCTAAATAAGCAGCCTTATCCATCACAAAAGTACCTGCCGCTGGTATCTTTTTATAAATTTCTTTTATTTCATCATCATCAAATCCATCAAGATAAAATTCACATACTACTTCAAAAAGGTCCTCTTGATGTTCATAATATTGTTTAAATCCGGAACCATTTACTTGCAAAAGAGAAAGGAATTTTTTCTTTTTTTCTTCCCCAGAAAGGCTTCCTGTTCTCTCTATCTCATAAAGCATCTTCATGAAATCCGAAATGCTGCCATATTTATCTTTAGCTGCTGTATAAGACATATGCAGGCGATTGCATTTATCGCACCATTCCTTGATTGTTTCTGTAAATGATGTTGCCTTAGGCAATATCTTATTGCTCTCTGCGATAATTTGATATTCTATAATTGTTTCACGAATCTTTTGATTAGCTGTATCTTTATTCCAAACCCAGTTTGCAGCATCAGCATCAAATTTCTCTCTTACAGCATTAATATACTGCCCCTTATCTTCAATCTCATCAGAAAGCCTTGGCAATATTCCTCCTTCAAACCTACTAAGATAATGTTTCATTCCTTCGATACAGTTATCCTCTGAAAAAAGTGTTTTCAAATCATTTGTCGCACTAGGATTATCCAAGTATAACTTTCCTATTTGATTAACAATATCATTTTCTGTTTTCAAACTGCCAACATTTCCACTATTAGCAATTCCACAATAACAATCAATCATTTCATCCAATACATTGGATTTTGTCTCAAGCCCTATTTCTGAAGTAATCTCTTTTAAGGTCCAAAGTGGGAAGGGAAATTCCTTCATCTTATTACGAACAACACCTCTGGTCTGCTCAGATGATGTACATAAATTCTTAGAAACACCGAATACCATAGCACTATTTTCGTTAAAGGCTCTTTCTTCCGGAGTTAAGGTAACAATATACTTATCCTTATATTTAGGATTTGATGTGATTTGGAGATGAATTACTTCGTCTACCATTTCTTTCAATTTATCTAGTGTAAGCTCATCATTAGTTAGTCCGTCACTCCATGAATATTCTCCATTTGTATATTCCTTAAGGACAAACCCCAGAATAAACGCGGAAAGATTGCATGGCATAAATCCATAAGGAGAAGCTTCCAATATGTCCCAAATAGTTCTGATTGAAATTCTACCTGAATTCCTAAATTCATCTTGAATTCCCTGATCAACAGCAGTCTTTATTTTAGAAATCAAAATATTAGGATGCGTTTTCCAATATACGGGATCATCCCATGCTTCTTTTAAGGCAGTCTCCAATTTAGTCTTAGGATTACCAGAAGTAAATGCTCCCTTCGTTTTTCTCTCAACACCACATTGTACAGCCTGCTTTAAATTTGTTGACTTGTACATCGTAGGCAGTACATTGTACTCACCTTCAAGACATCTAGGAAATTTCTCCCGGTCAATCTTCTTAAGAATCTCTTCAAATAAATCCCTTGAAGTAGCTCGTTCACCAGCAGTGTTTTTTTGCGTATAAACGATAACATCACCGTTAAAAATTCGTTCTTTCCATTTTTTTAAAGCCTCTTTGGCATTTCTAGAGTACTGCTCACTTAATACATTATCTTTACCGGTCTGGTACAGCGATTGAGCCATATCTTCTCGATACTGGTCATATCCATCCTGACCAAATGGAGTCGTCGTGGCATCGATGAATACTAAATGATAGCTGCCATCATGCAGAGCCTCTTGTATTTTTTTCTCCACAAGAATTGCTTCTTCATCATTTTTTGCGAAACAGACAACTGCAGGAATCTTATTTCCTTCCTCTTCATCAATATTCCGCAACTTCCTGATAGTGCTATCAAATTCCCTCGATGAAACATACTTTAAATTATAACGAAGTTTTAAAGCGCCATCAGCAAATGCTAATGCATCTAGTACAGTTGTATTATCATTTAAGTGTTCAGTAATCAAAGAATATGTAGATTTATCATCAATATTTTTTTTGAATTTCTCTAATTCCTCATCACTAGCTTCGTTAATATAAGCATTATACTGAAAGTTATTTACACCTAATTTATTTTGAAAAATGATCTTATCCCTATCTAGTTTTTTTGCAATACGTAATACATCGTTCTCGATGTCGGATCCTTCAAAAGCAAGATCCAAATTTTTTTCATTCGGGATAAACATCTCTACCGAATCTGCCACATGCTGCGAGATTGCTTGCAATAATAATATTGTCTTCAACACTCGTTTCTCATCTGTATCAAGGCCACGCCTTTGAACACGACTATAATAATCAAGAGTCGTTCTAACATCACGTGCAAGGCTCTCTTTACCTTTTTCATAAAAGAAGTCCCACAGCATATCAACAGTAAGAAGAGGATTATCTGTATTATCTGGGCCACCATAAGGTCCGTAATTATCGATAAACCATTGAAATCCCTTAATGTCATCACCACGATCATTTTTTATAAAATCAAACATACTTCTCTGATTGGAATCAAATGTAGATGAAATATTTTTTAGCAATAATGCGGTATAAGGATGAATAGGCAGTATGTCCAGCATCTCCTGCTCTTTAATTCCGGCTTCCTTGCCCACGGTTTTTCTAGATTCATTTGTACGATTAGCAAGTTCCTCTACAATATCATTCCATTCATTCCTAACTACGGAGTCGGAATTTTTCTCCATTGCACTTCCCATTAATTGAAAAGCAATGTTCTCAGGTAAGGATATCTGACTATGCGGATTTACAAAACGATCGTTTAATTTTTTATAATCCTTATCTCCCTCATGGAAGAGACTAGAACTAATATGTGTCACAAGAATAAAATAAAATGGCTCCGTTTCACTCAACTCTAGAAGTTTTTGAAAGCCAGTAAGATTTCTGGTATTATTATAAAAGTACTCAGTGAATTCATCCCACATAAATACGATTGATTTTAAGTTATTTACATGTATCGTTTCTATAATCCAATTAATAAGGTCATCTACGGTCATAGAAAATGCCCGTATCTGTTTCTCGTGAGATAGCTTAAATATCTTTTCCATGAGAGTATGCAAAGCTGCACCATGATACGTTTTCAATTTTTCTATGATAGTATCTACATCATCCCCGCCAAAAAGAGTTGAATAACTACCTTTTATAAAGATCTCAAGACTTTGTTTATTCTCAGAATCAGATAGATAGCGAATAATAGCTTCCTTTAATGATTCACGACCTTTATTTTCTATACCAGATTTTCTGAAGGCCTCTTCTATGCTCTCTTGAACGGCAAAAACAAGATCATTATCACCATGTATATCAGAAGAACCATAACGATGAACTGTCAAAATTTGTCCATCATTTTTTATGCGTTTAAAATTATTAAGAAGATCATTATCTAGATTATATTTTTGAAAATAATCCTGCATTTTTTGTTCATTTACATCCAAAAGTTTCTTTAATGTCAGGACAGCATGAGATTTACCAGTACCGTAAGCACCTTCAACCCAGATGGATAACTTCTGTCTTCTATCTAAAACACTTACTGTGGTTTTCAATAATCTAACAAATGATTCATGTGGAAAGAATTTTTCCCACATGTCCGGATTATCATTTATTACCTTTTCATTTACAGCTGGAAAATAATCTGGGTCAATATCAAAATAATGGCGATACGTATCCATATGTAAAACTCCCCTTAAAATAATTCCAAAACATCCATAGATGTCTTTTGCGCATTTAATGTTATTGAATCTAGATCTAAAGTAAATTGCGTCATTATAAAATCAGGATAATTTATACTCAGTCCCATTAATATTTTTTTCATCGTATCTTTTTCTAATCCGAAAATTTCGGCAGGGCTAATACCGTCACCATCTATGCTAAAGTCCATTAATCTCGAAAGTGAAAACTGATAATAATCACCGCACGACTCTGCAAATTTATAAAGTGAATATAGTATAACCTTTATGTCCGGATTATACCATTTATCACGATAAAAATTATTCAATGTTATAGTTTCATTTCCAGAAGAATTTACCTTTTTTTTGTAGTCACACTTTCCGAGTCCAATAGCTTCTCCAAAAGGCGTTTTTATAAGTAATATTTTGAAGGCATCTGATATATTTCTTTTGCCTAATCCTTTTGTGTCATTACTCATAACATCTTCCAGCATATACTTAAGTCGTTCTGGAGTAACACTCTCATGGAAAGGTATATTTTTTATAAACCACTTAAATTCTGGTGTATAAGCCAGATTACTGAGCATAAGCCCCCAAGTTATTTCCGAATCGCTTCCAATAGAAAATAGTACTTTCGCAAATTTATTAGGTTTATTTTTTGTATATTTATTATCACCATCTAAACGATTATAGCTAACAAGACCAGCATCTTTAATAAAATTCAAGAAGGCATCTTTTTTCTTATTTGCAACATGTCCGTGACCATCAGAGTTCCAAAATTCATCAGATCCTTTATCTTGAAAATAAAAATCTATCCATTCCTTTCTGATGCCAAAACTAAAGTATCTATCTAGCCCTTTTACCATTTTTTCTCCCCCAATTTTATTTCTTATAGAGTTATATCTCAGACAATGTTCGTAAATATCATGGCACTGATGACAATGAACACACCTATCATCAATTACGAGTCCGTTTTTCATACTTATATAATCATAGGGACAATTAGCAACACATACATCACAATCTACACAATATATAGTTTTTATAATGACACTTCTAAATAAGGAAATAAACTTTATATCATCTTTACTCGTTCCGCAATCAGGAAAAGTAATAACTGTGTTATCATCATTATCTTCAAGGTGTATTTTATAATTTTTCTTACTGAAGTTAATTGAATAATCTTGTTCGGAAAGTTGAATAAACTCTCCTATTGTCTTGGCCCATTCTTTCCATTCATTACTAAGTTGTTTTACCGAAATAATTGTTTTTCCATTTTTTACATCTATAATGTGTTTATCGCATCCTAGATTCAATTCTCTTCCAGTTTTTCTTGATTTCCATAAACCATTATCAATAAACTTATCCATCTCTTGTGATGTAAAAGATGTTTTTCCACTCGTTTCTTTTATTTTTTTTAATAAACAATCCACATCATCTTTATAACACTGTGCCTTCATATATTCGTGCTTTCCAGAAGACATAGGGCAAACAAGGCATCCTACTCTAGAATTTCCTTTTTTATACGCTTCATTAACGATAAGATTTTCTTGGTATATATATATAAACAATTCTGCAGAATTCCATTCAAGAATAGGATGGAAACTATACTGACCTCTTATTTTCTTTCCATAGCTAATCTCATCATATTCACTTCTTGAGATACTTTCATCACCGCGTACTCCTGTAAATGCCATACCTTTAAAATTTGGAATACCTGTATACTCTCTAAGCTTAAGAATTTGCGGTGTTGATTTATGTACGCTACAGCACCAACGTATAGTTACTGCTGGCGGACCAAATGTATGCCAGCTTCGGTCTACATTCATAGTTGATGCTGCTTTTATGAACTCTATATTCTTTTTTTTGCATTCTTCTTTTATTTTTTTTAGTTCCTCGTAAGTATCAGGAAATTCCATTCCTGTATCTCCAAATAGAACCTTAAATTGGTTATGTGGCAATGCTCGTTGCACAAGATCAAGAACTACAATACTATCTTTTCCACCACTAAAAGCAACATAGAATACATCTATTTTATTGCTATATTCTATATAAGTATTATAAATCTTTTTTATTGTGTTCTGTGAAAGCGTCTCAATTATTTCACGGTTTTTTTCCACCATAGTAGGGACATCCACAAATTGTAATGGATTTCCGTCAGGCTCTGGATCTTCAAGCAAAATTAATTCTGGCGCAGTATAAAAAGAGCCGCCCTTCGTTTTAGCAACTTTTCGTCCACGATATATATACGTATTCGACTCAGCCCACATATACGGATAAGAATCATCCTTTTTGTAGTTCCAGTATTTATCAAAACCAAGTATATCAAGTTCTTTATAATAAACAGGTCTTGGTTCTTTACTAAAACTAAGCGGTGAACTATTTAATAGGATTCCTCCTGTTTCAGGATCCCATTCGTATGAGTACATATTTTACTTTTCCTTTCTATTTCGTATAGTGCGAGCATTAATCAAGATTTTCTCAATACCACGGTATGATCGGCGGCCAATATATCCTTTATCACAAAGATAAGAAAGAGCTGCCTCTTTTTCCAAAGGAACCTTGGCATCAGCAATTACTCTTGTAATGAGCATCGAAAAATCTTTTATATCACTTGATTTATCAACCATAGAACCAAGAACCATATACTGGTTATAGCCTGTATGTAATAAATAATACTTCTTACTATAAAAAGCTATGTAGGTTTCTAATAAATATGTATTCCACGGGTAAGATGCATCTGGTAGAATTCCATAATTGCTAATTTCAGCAATCGGAATATAATCACCTGTACAAAATTTACTGAGTACCTTGTCTGTTTCACTCACATTGAAAATAAGATCATCTTTTTGAACAAATCTATCTTCACTTATCCTTGCACTTTTCTGATATAGGCTTTCAAAATAAATTGTCGTAGATCCAATACTATCAGCAAATTGTTGAATATCTTGTAAAGTAAAATTCTTTCTTTTTTGCGCATAATATAAAAAAACATCTTTCATGGCGAGATCTTTATATTTGTCGCTGATGATATTACTATTAAAAGAGAATTTATCACCAAGTTTATACCACAACGCATTTCGCCATCCAAGAGGAGAATACACAGAATTTTGTTCATAAATATATGGATATTTATTGCTGATCATATCATATAACTCATTTCCAGTAATAAATTCATGTTTTTTTATTTCAGAATATATCAGTACAGTGATATTTTCCAAATCTTCCTCTGAGACATCAAAACAATCTGCATGGAAATATTCACATTTTTTATTTCTAGCAAATTCATGATATCGTCCTAAAATATTTCTGATTTGTTTTTCCGTAATATGTGGAAGCTCTTTATGGATCTCTTTAATTTTCATTGGTAGAACATGATTCTTCAAACAAGAACGTATTTCTTCTACTTCGATAAGATCCATAGAAGTATTTCCCATCTGGGAATCACTTTTATAAAAGTAGTTATTTTCTATTATATATTTACTATCGTTATAAAAGGTAATATATTCCCTTAACATATCAGCATCATTGATATATGAGTCAAGAAATTTCTCATAAAATTGTTCAAATAAAGCCTTAAAGTAAATTATTTTTGCACCATTTTTAAAACTATTTTCTATATAAGTAAAGAGTTGTTTTCGTAACTCTTCACTTAAGACTTTATCTGGTATATATATTTTTCCTCTATATTCAAATCCGCACTTGTCTATATCCTTTTCTATCTGCTCATTAGAATCATTGATTGCTACTTTGAATTTTCCCTGGTAATATTTTCGGAATTTTTTTATGTCAATTAGCGAATGGACTCTGAAGCCTTTGATAAAATATTCACCTAATACTTCCTTAAATTTGTCAATAACATCTATGTTAACATCTTCATTATCATTCATATTATGTTGGAATTTTTCTTTTGAAAATGTATCCTGTATTTCATTTTCTTCAGTATGGTATTCTCGGATTAATTGCAAACATTGAAGCGCTTGTACCTGTAATGTTTCAGAATGAATAATTTTTTTATTTTCTATCTGATTTATAAGTTTATCAATAAAAAAAATATCATCAACAGACCAAATGTTAGTAGATAACTTACTATTCCGTTTCAAAATAGCATTAATATCTATCCAGATATTTTTTCTTTTTATTTTTTCATCAACATTTTTATATTTGTCAAGCCAATCAAAAAAATTCATATTTTGATTTTTTTCCATGTTAGTTATATTACTTACTCCATCCAATAGTTTTTTATAAGCTTTATTATCATCTTTAAAGACCTTGATAATAGCATTTTGCCATTTAGATGTAGGTCCCATTCCTGATTGTCCATTTGTAAACCCATATTCAAGGCGTGCCATTTGTAAAGTTATACCATTTTCATTCCGAAATTTATCGTCAATAGTACCATACTTCTTCTTTGCCCGATTTCGGAGTTGCTTAGAAATATCTGTAATAGCATCGGCACGCTTTATTTTGCCTTCCCTGACTTTTATCAGACCGTCTAATAGGACAGCTGCTTCTTGCATATCCCAGGGTATTCTATTCACAACACGATTCTCCCTTCCCTATCAGACGGCGTTCGATATTGCATATATATCCAATGTCATGAAAACATTTTCTTCATGCTCTCTTAAGAACAAATGTTTTAAATATATCATCCTCATTGAGCTAAACAATAATCTCCACTGCGCTGGTAATGTCTCTTTCTTTTCTCTTATCTAGGTCCCCCAAAACTAATAACCTATTTAAAAATTCTATGCTGCGTCCGGAAATCCTGCTAATTTCTCTATATTATTAATGAAAGTGTAAAATTCTTTGTGTAAAAGCAATTGCACAAATTCAATGACCAAGCAAATAAATACCATCAAACTCGCGGAACACATCACCAACAAACGCCTGCACAGCTCATCAACAACCCCCATCTGGACGAAAAATCAAAAGCCATCATCGATGCGATCATTAACTTGTCTAAGAAAAAGCCGACTTGATGGCTTTTTTATTTCCATACAAAAAAGCCGCCCGAAGGCGGCAGTTATACTACTCATCAAAAAGATCCTGATGTGTTCCTGTTCTGGCAAGAACCAAAATAAGTTCTTTTTCTACTACTTTGTATATTAGTAGCCAGTCGGGAAGAATATGACATTCTCGGTATCCTACATACTTGCCACGCAGTGGATGATCCCTGTAGCTTTCATCCAGCTTCTTTCCTTCGCTCAAAGTATCGATAACCGTTTTCAAGAGCTCCATATCCAGATGACGTTTCTTGGCTAGCTTTATATCGCGTTTAAATTGGCGGTAAAATCGGATAGTCAGTTTCATATCCCTAAATCCTTATAAAGTTCCTGTGTATCTTTATATTTTTTGCTTAGTCCAACGCCAGCTTCTATATTCTCGATGCTGTCTTTCAGCGATTCTCTTTTATCTCCGACAATCTCAAACGGAATACGGTCTTGAATATCAATCTGATGAAAAAGAAGGTTCACTGCACCACTGGCAGTCATCCCCATGCGTTTTAATTTCTTATCTACACGCTTTTTTGTTGCTTCGTCTATACGGACCTGTAACAGTGCTGTGGCCATAAAATCATCTCCTTTATTTATATTATATCACGATGATTTTATCATTACAATGTAATACTATAGTAAGTATCTCTCTATAAAAAAGGGATTGTGCAGTATGGCAGCAGCCACAATGCACAATCCTTTTCTTTATGCCATTTTACTTAAACTCAACAAACTCATCAATGCGGGCCCCGCCCTTGGTCATGGGTTCGACGAAGCTGCGCCAGACGTTGAGGATGATGACGCGCGGATGGTCTTTGTCGTCGAGGGCGTTCTTGAAGGCCTCGGCAAATTCATCCTGTGTCGAGACGGACTCGGCTTTGATGCCGAAGCTCTCGGCGTACTTGACATAATCCATCGGGTAGTCGAGCTCGCAGGCGATGTAACGCTCTTTGTACATGACTTTCTGGAGCTGGCGAATCATGCCGAGGCTCCGGTTGTTGACAATGAGCGAGATGATGGGCAGCTTGAGCCTTGCAATCGTGTAGAACTCGTTGCCCGTCATCTTGATGCCGCCGTCGCCGGCCACGTGGATGAGGCGGCGGTCTTTGCCGTAGTAGAGCTGCGCGCCCATGGCCGCGGGCAGGCCGAAGCCCATCGTGCCGAGGCCGCCCGAGGTCAGCCACGTGCGCGGCTCCTCAATGGCGAGATGCAGGGCCGCCCACATCTGGTGCTGGCCGACGTCAGTCGCATAGGCGTATTTTTTGCCCTGCGTCTGCAGCCTGACCTGATGCATCGCCCAAGGCACGGTCAGTCGGTTCTGGTGATAATCATAGGCATAGGCCTCACGCCATTTGTCAATCTGCGTCCACCAGTCCGTCAGGCCCGAGCTTGCATCGTGCTTCATCAGGAGGGACAAAATGACTTTCATATTGCCGGCAAGGCCAAGGCAGTTGGCGACGTTCTTATCGATTTCGGCAGGGTCGATGTCGATGTGGATGAACTTCGTGTTCTGCGTGTACTTGTCGAGATTGCCCGTCTGGCGGTCGGCGAAACGGCTGCCGATGGCGATGACGAGGTCAGCCGCACCAATCGCGTGATTTGCGGCTTTCTCGCCGTGCATGCCGGCAAAGCCCAGGGACTGCGGATGGGAGCGCGGGATGGCGCCAAGGCCCATGAGCGTATGGACGACCGGCAGATGATATTTCTCGATGAAGGCGATGACTTCTTTCGTCGCGCCGGCCGAGATAACACCGCCGCCGACAATGACGACTGGTTTTTTCGCCTTGACGATTTCGTCGGCTGCTTCCGCTGCACAAATCAGAAAGTCGGCGTCGGGCTGGCCGTGCTTTTCTTCTGGCAGAGGCTCCGGCTCGTAGTCGACATCCGCGAGGAAAATATCGCGCGGCACATCGATGAGCACAGGGCCGGGTCTGCCGTGGCGCGCAAGCGCAAAGGCCTTGCGCACGGTCGGCACGAGTTTCTTCGGGTCCTTGACCTTGAAATTGTGTTTTGTGATCGGCATGGTCACGTCGAGGATATCTGTTTCCTGAAAAGAATCCCGACCCATCATGGACGTATCGACCTGCCCCGTGATGGCCACGACCGGAATCGAATCCATGAAAGCCGTGGCGAGACCCGTGACGAGATTGGTCGCGCCCGGTCCTGATGTCGCGATGCAGACACCGACTTTGCCCGAAACGCGTGCATAGCCGTCAGCGGCATGTGCGGCATTTTGTTCATGGGTCACGAGAATTTCCCGAATATCGGGGTTCTCATAAAAAGCATCGTAAAGCGGCAGGATCATGCCGCCCGGATAACCGAAAACCGTATCCACGCCCTGTTCTTTGAGGCAGAGCGCCACGGCCTTTGCTCCTTTCATCGAATTCCCCCTCTGTCACTGCAAAAATCATGATGCGGCAGACAAAAGTCAAAGGCGTTCGCAGATGACTTTCGTGATTTCTTCGGTATTGGCCTTCTTGAAACCTTCCTTCCAAAGGTCCGGCGTGCGGTAGCCGTCGGCAAGCGCCTTATCGACAGCTGCTTCGATGGCCTTGGCTGCTTCTTCCTCATGCAGGGAGTAACGCAGCAGCATCGCAGCGGAAAGAATCGTGCCCATCGGGTTGGCGATGCCTTTGCCCGCGATGTCCGGGGCACTGCCGTGAATCGGCTCATAAAGGCTCGTGCTCGTGCCGATGGAAGCCGACGGCATCATGCCGATGGAACCGCCGATGACGGCAGCTTCGTCGGAAAGGATATCGCCAAACAGATTGCCCGTCACGATGACATCGAACTGCGTCGGATGAATGGCGAGCTGCATGGAGCAGTTGTCGACGTAGAGGTTGTTGAGCTCGACGTCTTTGTAGTTTTCGGCGACTTTTGCGACCGTACGGCGCCAGAGACGCGACGTAGCAAGGACGTTGGCCTTGTCGACGGACGTCACTTTGCCGCGGCGCAGACGGGCCGTCTCGAAAGCGAGCTTCGAAATGCGCTCGACTTCTGGAACGGAGTAGTTCTCGAGGTCCCAGGCACGCTCAGCACCGTTGTGCTGCTCGGATTCGCATTTATCACCGAAGTAGATGCCGCCGATGAGCTCACGCACGATGACGAGGTCAACGCCTTTGACGAGTTCCGGCTTGAGCGGGGAATACTCGACGAGGGCATCCGCGACTTTTACTGGACGCAGGTTGGCGTAAAGGCCGAGGTTCTTGCGCAGGCCGAGAATGGCCTTTTCTGGGCGCAGGGCTGGGTCGACATTGTCCCATTTGTCGCCGCCGACCGCACCGAACAGGACGCCGTCCGAAGCTTTGCAGGCTTCAATCGTGTCTTCCGGCAGCGGCGTGCCGAATTTGTCATAGGCCGTGCCGCCGGCGTCTTTGTACGTATAGGAAAGGCCAAGGCCGAACTTTTCATCGGCTTTCTTGAGGACCTCTACTGCTGAATCCGTGATTTCTTTACCGATGCCATCGCCCGGGATGACTGTAATTTTATATGCCATATTGCTACCTTCTTTTTTTTGCCTTTTTGTTTGCCGTTATCTTTCTGCCAATACGATACGCGAAAGGAATGCCCTTTCCTTCTATTATATATAGAAGGAAACAGAGCATTCCCGGCGCAGTCTTTAAGCCTGCTGGCTCTTGATGTAGTTAATCAGGCCGCCGGCTTTGGCGATATCCTGAACGAAGCCCGGCAGCGGATGTGCGTGGAACACATCGCCCGTCGTCAAATCTTCGATGACACCCGTTGCCGTATCCACGCGCAGTTTGTCGCCGGCCTTGATTTTCTCGACTTCATCGCCGATTTCGAGCAGCGGCAGGCCGATGTTGATGCCGTTGCGGTAGAAAATGCGCGCGAAGCTCGCGGCAATGACTACAGGGATGCCCGAAGCTTTGATGGCCACCGGTGCATGTTCGCGCGAGGAGCCGCAGCCGAAGTTGCGGCCGCCGACCATGATGTCGCCTTCTTTGACGTTTTTGGCAAAACTCTCGTCGATATCGACCATGCAGTGCGTAGCAAGTTCTTTCGGGTCAAATGTATTGAGGTAGCGTGCCGGAATAATGACATCCGTGTCGATGTTATCGCCGTAGCGCCATACTTTACCTTCGTGTTTCATGTTACTTTACCTCCTCCGGTGTAGCGATGCGTCCAAGGATTGCACTCGCGGCAGCGACATGCGGGCCGGCGAGGTAAACTTCACTGTCGACATGGCCCATGCGGCCGCGGAAGTTGCGGTTCGTCGTCGAAACGCATTTTTCACCAGCGGCGAGGATGCCCATGTAGCCGCCGAGGCACGGGCCGCAGGTCGGCGTCGAGACAGCACAGCCGGCATCGATGAATACATCGATATAGCCGCGTTTCATCGATTCTTTGTAAATGGCAGGGCTGCCCGGGATGACGATGCAGCGCACGCGGTCAGCGACTTTATGGCCATCGAGGATATTGGCTGCAATCTCCATGTCTTCAAGACGGCCGTTCGTGCACGAACCGATGATGACCTGGTCGATGGCAATCGGCTCTTTGATATCTTCGACGCGCTTCGTGTTGCCCGGCAGATGCGGGAAAGCGACGACCGGCTTGAGCTCGGAGAGGTTGATTTCGACCGTGCGGCAGTACTCGGCGTCATCGTCGGCAGCGACCGGCTCATACGGCTTCTTGACGCGGCCGTCGACATAAGCCTTCGTGATTTCGTCGAACGGGAAAATACCAGCCTTGCCGCCCGCTTCAATGGCCATGTTCGAGATGGTCAGACGGTCCGTCATCGTCAGGGCCTTGACGCCCGAGCCGGCAAATTCGAGGGATTTATAGAGAGCACCGTCGACGCCGATCATGCCGATGAGCGTCAGGATGACATCTTTGCCGTTGATATCGGCTGGCTTCTCGCCCGTCAGATAGACCTTGATGGCCTCCGGTACTTTGAACCAGGCCTTGCCCGTGGCCATGGCAGCACCGAGGTCCGTCGAGCCTACGCCCGTGGCAAATCCGTTGACTGCACCATACGTGCACGTATGGGAGTCCGCGCCAATCGTCAGCATGCCCGGAGCGACAATGCCCTTCTCCGGCAGAATGACGTGCTCGATGCCAACGCGGCCCTGCTCGAAGTAATTGACAATGTCGTATTTATGTGCAAAGTCGCGTACGGCCTTGGCCAGTTCTGCCGACTTGATGTCCTTGGCCGGCTGGAAATGGTCCGGTACGAGTGCAATTTTCGTGCGGTCAAAGACGGGGCGGCCGATTTCCTCAAATTTCTTGATGGACGGCGGCGCCGTGATATCGTTGGCGAGTACCATATCGAGATTGCAGGTCACGAGCTGTCCGGCTTTCACGGAATCGAGGCCGGCGTGTTTCGCGAGGATTTTCTCGCTCATAGTCATACCCATAGTATGCCCTCCTAATATTTATATGTATGCTTCTTCAGCATACTCAGTTATTGGAAAAAACTTCCCCGACGTATAATTCGCCGGGGAAGCGTTTATTTCCTGTTCAATTGAACGGTATAAAATCAGTCTTTGGAGAGATCTGCACCGTCTTTGAGCCACGGCATCATAGCGCGCAGTTCCTTGCCGACCTTCTCGATCGGATGCTCTGCATGGAGACGGCGCTCCATGAGGAAGTTTACGCGGCCAGCAGCCTTGTTCTCAAGCAGCCAGTTGCGGGCAAACGTGCCGTCCTGGATCTCTTTGAGGACTTTCTTCATTTCTTTCTTCGTGTCTTCCGTGATGATGCGCGGGCCAACCATGTAATCGCCATACTCAGCCGTATCGGAGCAGGACTGACGCATCTTCGTGAAGCCGCCTTCGTAGCAGAGGTCAATGATGAGCTTCATCTCATGGAAGCACTCGAAGTATGCCATCTCTGGCGGATAACCTGCCTCAACGAGGACTTCGAAGCCCGTCTGCATCAGTTGGCAAACGCCGCCGCAGAGGACAGCCTGCTCGCCGAACAGATCTTCTTCCGTCTCATCACGGAACGTCGTCTCAAGAGCGCCGGAACGCAGAGCGCCGAGGCCCTTCGTGTATGCCAGCGTGATGTCGCGGCATTTGCCCGTAGCATCCTGATAGATAGCAAATACTGCCGGAACGCCGGAACCTTCCGTGAACGTGCGGCGAACGAGATGGCCCGGGCCTTTCGGAGCAACCATGAAGACATCGACATCAGCCGGCGGAACGATCTGCTGGTAATGGATGTTGAAGCCATGTGCAAAGGCGAGAGCACTGCCCGGTTTGAGGTTCGGGGCAATTTCTTTCTTGTAGACATCAGCCTGCTTCTCATCCGGAATCAGGAACATCGTGATATCAGCCTGTTTAACAGCCTCAGCGACCGTGTAAACCTTCAGGCCGTGTTCCTCAGCAACTTTCTTGGATTTGGAGCCTTCATACAGACCAACGATGACGTTTGCACCGCTGTCCTTCAGGTTCAGTGCATGGGCATGGCCCTGGCTGCCATAACCGATGATGGCGATCGTTTTGCCATTCAGTACATCCCAGTTTGCATCCTGCTCATAGTAAGTTTTTGCCATAATACTCTCTCTCCTCACAATGTTCATAGATGGTATGCTCACCGCGTTCCAATGCTATCAGGCCGGTGCGTATGACTTCGGCAATCCCGTAAGGCTTTACGAGTCTGAGGAAAGCCGTGACCTTGTCATCGCTGCCCGTAATCTCGAAGACGAGTGTCGTCGATTCGACGTCAACGACATGAGCCCTGAAAAGCTCTGCCATCTTCAGGATATCGAGGCGGTTGTTGTCATCCGCCTTGACCTTTATTAGTGTCATCCCGCGGCACACAGCATTTTTTGCATCCAGCCGCTGTACGGCACGGACAATCGGCATTTTTTCGAGTTGCTTGATCATCTGCTCGATGAGATTCTCATCCCCGTGCACGACAATCGTGATGCGCGAAAAATCCGGTGTTTCCGTAACGCCCACCGACAAACTGTCGATGTTGAACTCGCGTCTGGAAAACATGCTTACAACGCGGACAAGAACACCAGTCTGGTTTTCGACAAAGACCGATAAAACGTGTTCCATGGTTTTCATCTCCTCCCAGAAGTGTTACAGCACAATCATTATATCATGGATGTCTTGCGCTTTCAATGTGTAACGCTGTAAACATGTATACATTATTACTCTATGTACAGATTTTGTCAACATGTTTTTGTAACTTTTTTTAGATTTTCTCGAAAAAATTGTGTCATTACTCCGTTTACAATAGACATCGAACCGGTTGCCTATTGTTCATATTGGATTCTTGTCCATTGGCACAAGAGTCTGTCGGGATTTCGTCACTCCGCATGATTTGCAAAAGAATTTTTGTCCACTCTTATATACTGTATCCACATATGACATATGCTATAATGGAGATACTGCCAAAAAGCCCCTGCGGAAATATTTGCCGCAGGAGCCAAATTATCGAAAAAATCAATGGAAAGGATCATATATTTATATGAAGAAAACGACCTGCACTTTGCCGCATCCGGAGATTCTCGCGGAAATCACGGAGCCGCTGCTGCGCTGGTATCACGCGCAGGAAACGGAGCGCGCGCTGCCGTGGCGCGAGGAAGTGACGCCGTATCACACGTGGCTTTCGGAAATCATGCTGCAGCAAACACGTGCTTCGGCAGTCATCCCCTACTATCACCGCTTTCTTGAAGCCCTGCCGGACATCAAGGCTCTGGCTGCCTGCGATGACGAACTCCTCATGAAGCTCTGGCAGGGACTTGGCTACTACAGCCGCGCGCGCAATCTCAAAAAAGCAGCCATCGAAATCACGGCGCAGTATGACGGGCAGATGCCTGCAGATTTCCCAAAGCTTCTCGCCCTGCCGGGCATTGGCCGCTATACGGCCAGTGCCATTGGCTCCATCGCCTTCGGTCTGCCGCTGCCCGCGGTCGATGGCAATATCCTGCGCGTCGTGATGCGCGTACTTGCCTGCCGCGAGGATATCGCCAAAGATACGACGAAGCGCGCCGCAGAAGCCGCCCTTGCCCCGCATTATCCCGAAGGGCATGAGGCCGGAGCCCTCAATCAGGCGTTCATGGACCTCGGTGCGACCGTCTGCCTGCCCCATGGCACACCGCACTGCGAGAGCTGCCCGCTCGCCCGGCTCTGCCTTGCCCACGATGCAGGCTGCGAGCAGGAACTTCCCATCAAAATCATCAAGAAAAAACGCCGCGTGGAAAAACTCACCGTCCTCGTGCTGCGTCAGGGAAAAAACATCGCCCTGCACAAACGCCCCGCCCAAGGCCTGCTCGCGGGACTCTGGGAATTCCCGAATGTCAGCGGCCATCTGTCCGCAGAGGAAGTCACCGAAAAACTCAAAGCCCATGGTTTGACACCGATTCGCATCCAGAAACTGCCTGATGCCAAACATATCTTCTCACATGTCGAATGGCAGATGCAGGCCTTCCGGATTTTCCTTGAGGAAACAGCAGATGCATCTGTCGCGGAACACACAGATGAACTCGTCTGGGCCTCGCCGCAGGAACTGGCCGACATTTACAGCATTCCCTCGGCTTTCCAGTATTTTCTCGAACATATTTGAACCTTCATTTATGATATACAGCAAAATATACAGCAAAAAAGACTCTGCCACGCGCTGTGACAGAGTCTTTTTATATCATATTCATAGGTCCATGAGGTTCAGCCATTGAGCTGAAAGAACTGCAGGATACAGAAGAGGACAAAGCCGATGCCGGCACCGACGATGGAACCATTCATGCGGATCCACAGCAGGTCGGGCTCGACTTTATCGTAGACGAGATGATTGAGCTGTTCGTCCGTCAGACGCGACAGCACGCTTTCCACGACGACGCCGACAAGCGTCTGCGCATGAAGTGCCGAACGCGCGATGAGGTCATAGAGGAAGTGACCGACCGTATGGCGGAGTTCATCATCTTCCTGCAGCAGATGCAGGCCGCGGTCGTATTCTTCTTCGATGATGTCAGCCAGACGGCTGCGCAGCACGGGCAGATGCTCTTCGACGGCATCGACCTTGCGGGCCGCATCGGCGTCAAAATGCGCGCGCATATGAGCCGCGGCCCTTGCCACGGCCTCCTCGATGGGCAGTTCTGCCACGAGGCTGTCGCGCAGCTCATGCACGAGCTGGTGAAATTCCGGCTCCGCATTGAGCACCGCCGCTTTTTCGTAGAACAAGGCCAGCATTTCCTGCTGCAGATGCGAATCCCGCGTGCCGAGCTCTTTGAGCATGGACACGAGCTGCTTCTGCATGATTTTGGCGGCATCCTCAAGATTGACAAGGTCCATGGCCTCGGCCAGACCGGTCAGGAACAGGGCCAGTGTACTCTTGGCTTTTTCCTTTTCGTAGCGTTCCAGCATCTCTTCGATGGCCTTGGCCGTCTCCGGCCTTTCCGCCTGTACGCAGAGGTAGGCCGACAGCTTGGCCAGAAAGTCCTTGTCGCGGCCGCTCTGCTGCAGCCAGGTGCCGATGCTGGCAAAAATCTCCTCCGGCTCCATAGTCTGCAGGCGGCGGCGCAGTTCCGCCGCAATCTCCATGGCCTTTTTCTCGCTGTCCTTGCGCAGCAAAAAGCCGCGGGCATAGTGATAGAGCTGATGCGAGACTTTCTCGCGCGTATCCTTTTCACTGAGCCACTGCATGAGCATCGGCATCAAATGCAGGCGTTCGAGATGGCGGAACACTTTGCGCCGTGAAAAGAACTCTTTCTGCACCATCGTTACCGAGGCCTTGATAAAGGATTGACGGCGCCGCGGCAGGATGGCCGTGTGATACGGGAAGCCCAAAGGTTTCCTGAACAGCGCCGTCACAGCGAACCAGTCCGCGATGCCGCCGACGAGAGCTGCCTCCGCGCAGAATAAAAAGCCAGAGACGATGACAGAATCTTTCATATGCAGATGTAGGAAAAGGGCACAGAGGAAAACGATGAAGGCGAGAAAGAGCACGCGGTCCGCCTTATTCCAAGTACTTTTGCTCATATGCCCCACACCCTTTCTGCGGCCCAGACAAGCACATAGAGGCCCATGCCGACGAGAGAGCCGACAATCGAACCGTTGATGCGAATCATCTGCAGGTCGTCCTGAACCTTATCCTCGACAAATTCCACCAGAGCATCATCGCTGAACTCTGCCAGACGCTCACGGATGAGCCCTGGGATAAGTTCATGGTGTTTTTCCAGTTCACTTTCGAGAAAGTCCTTCATGAATTTGTCAAAGCGATGCTGCCATGGCTTCGAAGACACGAAGGTATCGATGCGCTTCTCGATGAAATCGTGGAGATGCGGCAGCCAGAACGGGTTCTCTCCCTTGAGGTTCTCATCGAGCCAGCGGGCCAGCAGGCCTTCGATGTCGGCCTGCGACAGCCATCTTTCCTTCCATTCGGCCAGCACGTGGCGCAGGGATTCATCGCGGCTGAATGAGAGCAGCATGCTCTCAAAGCCCGCCTTGAGCTTTCCGTAGCTTTCCGTCTGCTCGCTCAGGAGGTCCTCCAGCCCTTTTTGTGCCTTTTCGTTGAAAATGCGCAGGATTTCCTTGTCATCCAGGCCGAGGGCCGACAGCACAAACGCGCGTCCGGCCGACTCGCCTTCATATTCTTCGCGCAGCGTCTTGATGTTGTCGAGCAGGACCTGCTGCATGGCCGGTGACATCAGCACCTGTTCGCCGATGCTCAATGTGCTGTGCAGGATGCGCTTCGTATGGCGTTCCTCGCCGAGCATGCGCACAAGCTCCAACAGAATATTCTCCAGAGCCAGCTCCTTGAGGCCCTCGCGCACAGCTGGGGCAAGTTCTTTCGCGATGCTCTCGCTGTCGAGGTCATTGACGATTTTCAGGACGACGGCATCGACGACATCGATGACGCCTTCGCGGCCGCCGCGATGCTCGAGATAGTCGACGAGCAGCCCCGCCGTGTCCTGCTCGCGGATGACACGCATGATGTTTTCCGTACTCAGGAGGTCCTCACTGGCAAATGTCACGATGGCGTCCATGATGCGTCCGCGGTTGCGGCGCAAAACGTCCGTGCGGTACGAAATGCCCAGAGGCTTCCTGAAAAGTGCCGTGACAGCAAACCAGTCGGCCAGACCGCCGATGGTCGCTGCCAAGAAGCCGTGATGAAAGAGACCCATGGCAAAACTGGAGCCGCCCGCAGCAAACGTGCCGAGAAAACCGGCCGCGCTGATGCCGAGCGCCAGATTTGCCTTATTTTTCTTCTGCAACCTTCACACCTCAGATTCCGGCGACGAGATCCTTGAGATATTTCCTGAACGGACCGCCAAGGTCCTTGCGGCGCAGGGCAAATTCCACCGTCGCCTTGAGGAAGCCGAGCTTGTCGCCAAGGTCGTAGCGTTTGCCCTCAAAGTCATAGGCATAGACTGGCTGCTGACGCGCCAATTCCTTCAATGCATCCGTGAGCTGGATCTCGCCGCCCTTGCCGGGTGCCGTATGCTCAAGAATGCCAAAAATTTCCGGACGGATGATGTAGCGGCCGAGCACAGCCATGCGGCTCGGCGCTTCTTCTAACGAAGGCTTCTCAATCATGTCGCGCACGCGCATGAGGCGCGGATTGTCCGTCTTGTCGCCGGCGACAATGCCATACGACGAGACTTTCTCATCGGGCACGACCTGACAGCCGAGTACGGAACCGCCCGTCTGATTGTAGATATCGATGAGCTGCTTCAGTGCCGGTTTTTCCGGACTGTAGACAACATCATCACCTAAGAGTACGGCAAAAGGCTCATCCCCCATGAACGCTTTTGCACAGAGAATCGCGTCGCCAAGGCCGCGCATGTAGCGCTGACGGATATAGTGGATGCGGATATTCGCCGTGTCCTGCACCATCTTCAAGAGGTCGAGCTTGCCCTTTTTCTTGAGTTCTGCCTCAAGCGTCGGCGCCGAATCAAAATGGTCTTCGATGGCGCGCTTGCCATGGCCGCTGACGATGAGGATTTCCTCAATGCCGCTCTGCAGGGCCTCCTCGACGATGTACTGAATGGTCGGTTTGTCGACGATCGGCAGCATTTCCTTTGGTGTAGCCTTCGTCGCAGGCAAAAAGCGCGTGCCGTAGCCCGCTGCCGGAATGACCGCTTTTCTGATTTTTTGCATGATATATTCCCCTAACATCTTGAATTTGGCAGTTCCCCTCTGCCAGAGTCATACTATATTATTATACACGAAGAAACCGTTCTCCTGCTACTAAAAAAAAGGAATGCCCCCACATCGCTGTGTTTTGGCATTCCTTTTCGTTAACATATGGTTAATTTTTATTTTTTATGGAAAATCCACATATAAGCGGCAAAATCCGTGTCGATTTTCGGCACTTCGATGCCGCTGTACATGAGCTCGTCACCGTAGAAGGATTTGCCCTCAAGGCTCAGGGCCTTGCTGCCGGCGCCGTCATGCGACAGGCCTTTTGCCGGCAGATACTTGCTGACTTCATAAAGAGCATCCGGCGCGAGGGCCTGCAGCTTCAACGTATGGAGCTCAGCAGCAGGGGTCGCCAGCGTCTTGAAATAGACGAGTACGATTTCACTGCCGTCTTGGCTGACAAATTCCCATGCCGTCTCATTGCCCTTGCCCGTAAATGGCGTCAGCAGACGGTAGAAACGGCCGAGCTGCATCGTCGGGCGAATCTTTTTGTACAGCTCGACATGGCTGCGGACTTCGGCTTTCTCTTCCTCGCTCATGCGCGTGATGTCCATTTCGTAGCCATAGCAGCCCATCATGGCGGCAAAGGCGCGCGTCTGCATCGGCGTCACGCGGCCGACCTGATGGTTCGGCGTGACGGAAACATGAGCGCCCATCGTGATTGGCGGGAAGACGAGGCTCGTGCCGCTCTGAATCGTGAGGCGGCAGATGGCATCCGTATCATCGCTCGTCCACGTCTGCGGCATGTAGTAGAGCATGCCGGCATCGAAGCGTCCGCCGCCGCCCGAACAGCTCTCAAAAAGAACATCGGGATGCGTCTGTGTAATGCGCTCGAGTACATCGTAAAGACCGAGGACAAAGCGCGTGCGCACCTCGCCCTGACGCTCCGGCGGCAGTTTCGCCGAGAAGGCGTCCGTCAGATGGCGGTTGAAATCCCACTTGACGTAGTCAATCGGCGAAGAGTCGAGAATCCTGCAGACGGAATCTACAATATAATCGCGGACATCTGCGCGCGAGAGGTCGAGCACGAGCTGATGGCGGCCGAACGTATACGGATAGTCCGGAGCCTTCAGGGCCCAGTCGGGATGCGCGCGGTAGAGGTCGGAATCCACGGAAACCATCTCGGGCTCAAACCACAGGCCGAATTTCAAACCGCGCTTATGGGCACTCTCGGCAACGCCCGTGAGCCCTCCTTTGAGCTTCTCCGTGTTGACAGCCCAGTCGCCAAGGGATGTATTGTCATCTTCGCGTTTGCCGAACCAGCCGTCATCGAGCACCATGAGCTCGAGGCCGAGGTCTTTCGCGCATTCTGCGAGATTGTCCATCTTCGCATCATCAAAGTCGAAGTACGTCGCTTCCCAGTTATTGACAAGGATTGGGCGCACAGCATCGCGGAATTTGCCGCGCACGATGTGATGGCGCACGACCTCGTGGAACGACTGGCTCATGCCGTTCAGGCCCTTGTCGCTGTAGACAAGCAGTGCCTCCGGTGTCTGGAAAGATTCCTCAGGCTCTAAGTGCCAGCGGAATTCAAACGGGTTGATGCCGCCGACGACACGCGTCGAGCCGAACTGCTCGACTTCGGTCTTCAGCGAGAATTCACCGCTCCAGATGAGGCTGAAGCCAAGGACTTCGCCGCTTGCTTCACCGGCATTTTTGCGCAGCAGCGCGAGAAACGGCGAGGCCTGATGCGAGCTTGCACCGCGGCGGCTTGCCGTCTCCTCGATGCCGTGCATGAGGGGGACGCGCTCCATCTGGCGCTCGGCGGCATGGCCGCCCCAGAGATTCAGCCGGTCGTAGTCGTGATCCGGCAAATCCAGTGCGAAGCTCGCTGCGTTCAGCAGTTCAAGCGCTTCTTTGCCGCTGTTTTTGATAACGGCGCTGCGTGCAATGACATCGGCATCGGCAAAAATCGTGTAGAGCAGATCGACAGCGAGCCTGCCTTTTGTATCTTCCAAATGAATTGTCAGCGTTTCCGCTTCGTCTTCTGCCGCATAGGAAGCCGGCAGTCCCTGCAGAGCCGGTTTGCCTTTCGCTGTTTCATAGCCCTGATAAAACAATTCGTTTGTTGTCGTGCCGTTGGCAAGGCGCACCTCGTAAGCCGGAATGCGAAAATCCGTATGCCCGTAAGCGGGATATTCCTGCGGCAGAACGTCCAGCGAGAACGTGCGCTCATTTTCATAAGCGGCCGGCTGCGGCGAAAATCCGCGGTCAATTTCCTGAAACGGCCGGCTGTCGCGGAAGGCGCGCAGTTTTCTGCCAAAATAGCGATGCATCAGATAGCGTCCGCGCACGACCTGCAGCACATAGCTGATGCTGCCATTGCTCAGGTGAAAAACGCCTGTCTTTTCATCAAACTGAATCATGTATGTTCCTTTCTATTATATTAGATAGCTTTAATATAGAAGGAGAAATGCTTCGTCTCATTCTTGACCGTGTACTCCGGCAGCACCGGTGCACCCCACGTATTGTCACCGCCGACGCCGCACTGAGCAAGCGAAGCGCGCAGATACGTATGATGGATTTCCGGCAGGTCATAGGCATGGCGGGCATTTTCGAGCTCATGTGCCGAATACGGCAGAGCCGAGGCCTCAAATGGGGCTTCGTCCATCGAAAGGCGCAGGCCGCGGCCGCGCTTGTCGACGGCCTCGATCCAGCGCACACCGCAGTGATTGCCCGTCTCCTGAGGCAGCAGATACGGCTCGACTTCGTCTTTCGTCGTTGTCTCGTAGATGCCGAGTTTTGCACCGCGCTGACGGTCGGCATAATTGTCAAGCGGACCAAAGCCGTAGAAACGGACCTGATCGTAATCAGCAGAGAGCGTGAAGAGCATTGCAAAATCCGGAATTTCCGGCAGGCTTTCCACCTTGTCGTAGTCGAGCTCGACTTTGACGGAGCCATCGCGCGTGACCGTATACGTCATGCTGCAGAGAGAAGCAGGCTGCGTTGCCAGTTCATACGTGAAGCGAAGTTTGACAAAGGAAGCATCGTATTCCCTCTGCCCGAGCTGTCCGAACCAGTCAAACTCCTGCCAATTGCCATCTTCATCCTGCATTTCCTTCTTGATGCAGCGGCGGTAAAGGCTCGCAAGCTTCCACTGGGCAACGGCGAAGTCGCGGCGGCTGCCGTAGTCGTTATCGACTGGTGCACGCCAGAACGAGGGCTTCGGGGCTTCTTCAAGGAGCTCGACGCCGTTGTATTTATAGGAAGTCAGATTGCCAAAGGCACTCGAGAACATGAGTTCAAAGCCCACACCGCGCACGCCGAGGTTGATATCGCCATGGACGATGTGCAGCGGTTTTTCCGGACGCGTCTCAAGCGGCATATTCGGCTTATAATGGAAGGCATGCGTATCATTGCGAAGTTCCGCTGCCTCAACGACTTTCTGCGTCCCTGGCACTTCAACTTCGTCAATCTGCCACGTTCCCTGTCCAAAGGCCACTTCAAAGCCCTGCTTTGCCCAAAGCGTATCCTCTTTCAGGCGCAGCGATGCCGTGACCGTCTCCTCGCCGGCACCCGTCAGCGGCAGAATGTCGAGCTCGATTTCGCCCTCTTTGCCCGGCTCGATATCCGGCGTATAGCGGTGATCCTCCCAGACTTTCTCGCCATCGAGTTCGACCGTCAGATAGAGCTCATACTCCGAGGCATTCGTGAAGAGGCTCTTATTGTGGATGGTCACTTTCTCAGGTTCGACGTCCAGCGTGAAATTCTGATAGTTGAACTTGACTTCCTGCATCTTCGTCGTCAGGCTGCGGTCGGCAAAGACGATGCCGTCGCCGCTGAAATTGCCGTCATTCGGACGGTCGCCAAAGTCGCCGCCGTACGCATAGGCATCCTTGCCGTAGCGGTCTTTATGCCAAATAGCCTGGTCGACGAAATCCCAGATAAAACCGCCCTGATACAGGGGCTCTTCGTCCGTGAGGTCCGTGTATTTGTGCATGCCGCCAATGCTGTTGCCCATGGCGTGCGTGTATTCGCAGCAGATAAACGGCTTATCGCGGTGCTCCGAGAGGAATTTCTTGATATCGGCAACAGGCGGATACATCTGGCTTTCCATGTCGCTCGTACCATTGTAGCGGCGGTCCCAGAAAATATTTTCGTAGTGAACGAGACGCGTCGGATCGGCCTGACGGAAGTATTCGCTCATCACATAGAGGTCCTTGCCGCCGCAGGATTCATTGCCGCAGGACCAGATGAGGATGGCCGTGTGATTCTTGTCGCGCTCAAACATGGATTTTGCGCGGTCAAGGATGATATCCTGCCATTCCTCGTGGTCATTCGGCAGCGTCTCATCGATAATATCGCGTTTGCCATTGCGCATCCACGTACCATGGGTTTCGAGGTTCGTCTCATCGATGACATAGAGGCCATAGCGGTCGCAGAGGTCATAGATAAAGCTCGAATTCGGATAATGCGAGCAGCGCAGCGCGTTGATATTGTGCTGCTTCATGACAATGATATCCTGCTCGATCTCGGCAGGGTCAATGGCGCGGCCACGGTAGCAGTCGAATTCGTGGCGGTTCGTGCCCTTGAAGACAATGCGCTTGCCATTGAGCTTCATCAGGCCGTCTTCCATGCAGAATTTGCGGAAGCCAATGTTCTGCTGAATGACCTCCTGCAGATGCCCCTCTTCATCCTCCACCGTGATAATCGCGCGGTAGAGATTCGGATGTTCTGCACTCCAGAGCTCGATATCATTGATTTCCGCTTCAAAGGAAGAGGTCAGGCCTTCTACTTCCTGCAGTTCCGAAAGGTAGCAGTCCTCATGGAACGTCGCATCGAAAAGCTCAATGCGGACTTTGTGAGCGGCAGGATTGTTCCACTTCATATCGAGGTGCAGTCTGCCATCTTTGTAGTCGCGGATTGGCTCAGCCGTGACGCGCAGATCCTCGATGTGGATGGCCGGCTTCGTATAGAGCAGCACTTCGCGGAAAATGCCCGAGAATCGCCAGAAATCCTGATCTTCGAGCCAGCTGCCCGAGCTGAAGCGGAAAACCTGGAGAGCAAGACGGTTCGTACCCTCTTTGAGGTATGGCGTGAGGTCAAAATCAGACGGCGTAAACGAATCCTCGCTGTAGCCAACGTATTTGCCATTGAGGTAAACAGCCACAGCCGTCTCCACGCCCTGCAGGGAAAGGAATGCATTTTCCCAGCCATCCGGCAGAATGAAATCCTTGACATACGAACCGACTGGATTATCGCGCTTGGGTACCTCGCCCGGATGAACGACTTCATGGCCGTCCCACGGATAAACCTGATTCGTGTACTGCGGCACGCCGTGTCCCTCCATCTGCCAATGCGCCGGCACGCGGATGGTCTCCCAACTGCTCACATCATAATCCGGCTGCTCGAAGCCCTGCGGACGGGCCGCAAGATTGCGCGCATAATGGAAATACCAGAGTCCATTGAGGCTGCGGCGCAGCGACGAAACGCCGTTGGCGAGCTCGAGAGCATCGGCATAGGCGATATGGTCGCTGTGAGCCGGCAGGCGGTTCTCGGCAAAGAACGATGGATCTGCTAAACGATCGACGGTGAACATCAAAATTCCTCCCTATATCCTTATACTGCTTCTATTCTATATTATATTGTATTCGACTCTTCTTGAGGTTTTTCCTCGTAAAGGGCATAAAAAAAGGCCGCTGTATCATTTCAGGTACAACGGCCTCTTACTGGTCAAATGAATGATGGACTCATATTTGGCCGTATATGGGATTTTGTAGATTTTGTATGATTACTTGCTGAGCTGTTCCCATTTCTCTTCAAGCTCGCGGACGATGCGTGCATGTTCTGCTTCAGTCAGCGTAACTTTTGCACGATAGATGAACGTCGAGAGGATCAAGAGGATGATCGGGCCGGCGAACATGACGAGCTGGAAGTGGAACAGGGCATCCGGCGTGATGTCGGCAGCGGAAGCACCGCCCGTCATGCCAACCCAAACGGCAACGAGGCCGATGATGCCGCTCGAAACAGCACCTGCGAATTTATCAACGAGAGGACGTACGCAGAGGCAGACAGCTTCATCGCGGTGACCAATCTTGAGCTGGCCATACTCGACGGAGTCGGTGATCGTCATGAGGACAACGAGGAAGACAAGCGGCTGCGGCAGAGCGAAGAGGCCTGCACCGATAAGAGCCATCGTGACATTCGTGCCGGACAGCGCGTAAATGATGAGCGCTACGAGCATGATGCCAACAGATGCGAAGAAGAGTTTGCGGCGGCTGAATTTCGACGTGAGAGCTGGGAACAGGGCAACAGCGATCAGGCCGATGACCGTGTTGATGACACCGAGGATAGAGAATTTCGTAGCATCGCCGATGACATAGATGAAGTAATAGAGGTTGAAGTTGTTGACGACGTTGATGCCGATACCATAAACGAGGTATGCGATAGCCGTCCACATGAGCTGGTCGTTCTGCGTCAGGACTTTGAATACGTCTTTTGCGGAAGTCTCCGTCTTGTTCTCACGAAGAGCACTGTCCTGCTCATGCGTGCCAAGGCCGAGGATGATAGCACCGAGCGTTGCGATACCGCCGCCGATGCAGGCGAATGCGAACCAGCCAGTCGGATCACCAGCACCGCCGTTCTGGTTCAACGAGAAGTAGAGGACAATCGGCATGACGATGACCGTGACGAGGTTGGCACCGAAAACGGAACCGATACGGGCAATCGTAGCCGTGATATCACGTTCATGGGAATCAAAGGAAAGAGCCGGAATCATGGACCAGATAGCGACATCCTTAGCGCTGTAGAAGATATCCATGATGAAGTAAACGATGGCGAACAGGATGAGGTACAGCGTCGGGTTCGTGACCGTCAGGCCGCCAAAGTCCGTGAACAGCAGTGCCAGCGTGATGGCTGCAACGAAGGCGCCAACGATGACCCATGGTTTAAAACGGCCCCAACGGGTTTTCGTCTTATCGATGAGGTTGCCGATGAACGGATCGACGAACAGCTCCAAGATACGGAGTACGAGGATGATCGTCGTAACGATGCCGATCATGTAAGCATCATGACTCGGGCTGTCCGAATGGAACAGGTTACTCGTGACGAAGATCATGAAATAAGTACCGATCATGGCGTAGAATACGTCATGACCAAACGTGCCGCACGCGTAGCAGATGCGCTGCAGTAATTTGCTATTCATTATGAATGCCTCCCCAAAAAATTTATCCCCTATTCGTTATCAAGCCTTGACGGTGTTGATGTAGGCGATGATGCCATCGGCGATTGCATCGAGCGAAGCGCCCTTGCCCGTGTTGACGACGAGGTCGTAGTTCGCGCCGTCACCCCAAGTCTGGCCCGTGTAATAGTTGTAGTAACGGGCACGCTTTGCGTTCTCCTGATTGAGCTCTTTGAGGCTCTTGCCTTCGTAAACCGTCTTGCCGCGCTGCTCGCGGTATTCGTCGTCAGCGCAGACGAAGATGTCGAAATGGTTGTCGTTGTTGCGAAGAGCATAGTCTGCGCAGCGGCCGAGGAAGATGCACGAACCATCTTCTGCGATTTTGCGGATGACAGCCGACTCGCTCATGAACATGCCCTGACTCGATTCGCCCATGTGCGTACCGAACGAATGGAACGGGATGAAGCTCAGCGAGAGCGGCTTTACCGTGTTCTCCATCTCGAGGAGTTCATCCTCACTGAGGTCATGGATGCCGAGCTTGGCTGCGGCCAGATGGACAAGCTGACGGTCGTAGAGCTTGACATTCAGCTTCTTGGCCAGAATGCCCGCGAGCTCACGGCCACCCGCACCATACTGACGGCTGATCGTGATGACGAGATTCTCTTTCATTTTCGATTTCCCCTTTCAAAGTGTAAACGTTTTCGTTTTATCTGCCTTAAAAGACAACGACGGCAGCTGGAAGAAAATGGTAATGATAAGTTCTCGGTTATGCCTTGTTGTCATTTACTTAGGTAGTAGCAAACGTTTTCTTTTGCTTACATTCTGTATTATACGCTATTGAATAATAAAAAGCAAGACCATTTCTAGGATTTTTTATTTTTTTTATGTTTTCTAAATTGTAGTGACAAATATCATAGAATCGTAAAAAAAACAGAGATATAGAGTAAACGTATTCTCTATATCTCTGTTCATTTATCCAACTTATCTTATTTGGCCATCAGTTTCGCTACTTTATTGGCAAAATCGACCGGATTCTCCGGCAGAATGCCCTCAATCAGCAGAGCCTGCGTGTAGAGAAGGTCGCAGTAATCTTTGAACTCCTGGCTGTCCTTGCCCGCTTCGTGCAGCTCCTTGAGACGGCTGAACAGCTCATGATGCGGGTTGATTTCGAGGATGCGTTTTGCCTTGAACAGCGGATTCTTCATCTGCGAGAACGTCTGCTCCATCGAGAGCGACGGGCCGGCTTCGTCAGCTACAAGGCAGACAGCACTCGATTTGAGGCGTGAGGAAACCTTGACATCCTCTACCTTATCGCCGAGGGCTGCTTTGATGTCCTTCATGAGGTCGCTGTTGTCCTTCTGGATTTCCTCGGTTTCCTTCTTGACTTCCTGGCTCTCGGCATCGTCGAGGCCAAGGTCGCCGCGGCTGATGGAATGGAACGGCTTCTCCTCATACTGATGAATCGTCTCGATGGCGAACTCATCCACAGGGTCGAGGAGATACAGGACCTCAATGCCCTTATCGCGCAGCGTCTCCATCTGCGGCAGGTGCTCGATGGTCTCTTTATCCTTGGCCGTTGCATAGTAAATCTTCTTCTGGCTCTCCGGCATGCGCTCGACATATTCCTTGAGCGTGACGAGCTTGTCTTCCTTCGAGCTCATGAAAAGCAGCAGGTCCTTGAGCTTGTCCACCGTATCCGACGAACCGCTGTAGATGCTGTTATAGACACCGATTTTCAGGGATTTGCCGTACTCATTCCAGAACTTCTCGTACCATTCGCGGTCATTCTTGAGCTTGCGCGCGAGTGTCTTCAGGATGTTCTTCTCAAGGGCGCGGCCAATCAGCTTAAGTTCACGGCTCTGCTGCAGAAGTTCACGCGAGATGTTGAGCGAGAGGTCCGGCGAATCGACAAGGCCCTTCATGAAGCGCAGATAGTCCGGCAGCAAATCCTTGCACTTATCCATGATGAAGACATGGCGGCTATAGAGCTGCAGGCCCGGCTCGTAGTCCGTCTGATAGAGGTTGTACGGGGCATGGGCCGGGATGGCCAAGAGCGCCGTGTACTCGACCGTACCTTCGGCCTTCGTATGGAAGACTTCCATCGGGTCCTCCCACTCATGGAACTGATGCTTGAAGAACTCGTTGTACTCTTCCTTCTTGATGTCCGACTTGTTCTTCGTCCAGAGCGGCTGCATGGAGTTGAGCGTGCGCGTCTCGACTTTCTTGATCTTGTCAGCACCCTCGATTTCCTTGCCGTCCTTGTCCTTCGGCGTTTCCTCAAACTCAAAGTCCATCTTGATTGGGTAGCGGACGTAGTCGCTGTACTTCTTGACGAGGCGTTCAAGCTCATAATTGTCCGTGAAGTCCTGCTCAGCATCCTTGCCATAGAACTCCTTCTTGAGCGTCAGCGTGATGGCCGTACCGCGTTTATCGCGCTCAGCCTCTTCAATCGTGTAAGAGCCATCAGCATTCGACTCCCACTTCCAGGCCTGTTTCTCGCCGGCCTTGCGCGTCACAATCGTGACTTTCTCCGCGACCATGAACGCCGAATAGAAGCCGACACCGAACTGACCGATCATTTCCTTGTCCGTGAGGTCTTTGTTCTCCTCTTTGGCCTTCTTGAGCTGTTCGAGGAAGGCCTTCGTGCCGGATTTAGCGATGGTGCCGATGTTCTCGATGAGTTCATCGCGCGTCATGCCAATGCCGTTATCGGCAATCGTCAGCGTGTGGTTCTCCTTGTCCGGCGTCAGGAAAATCTCAAAGGACTCGTCCCCTTCGAGGATAGCGCGGTTCGTCAGGCTCTCAAAATGAGCCTTGTCGATTGCATCCGAAGCGTTGGAGATGAGCTCGCGCAGGAAAATCTCATGATTCGTATAAATGGAATGAATCATCAAATCGAGAAGCTGCTTTGTCTCCGCTTGGAATTCATGTTTCTCTTTTGCCATGTGAATCTGCCTTTCTTATATGAAATGTATTGTTATCGTTCTGATGTTAGCACTCATCATCTTCGAGTGCTAACGTACAGATAATAATATACACCATAAACAACAAAAAGTCAAAGAATATATAAAAAAAGAACCTGCCCACTGGCAGGTTTTCTCTCTCTGCATCGTCATATGTTTCAGCAGGCGGCAGCAGCTCTGTGCTCCTGTGCATCGGCAAGACGCATCCTGCCGACAAAATGGTTGGTCAGATGGACCTCAAAATCCTCTTTGACCTTTGCCAGCACGGCATAATCCGCGGCCTGCATCTCTTCTTCCTCGCCTTCAGGCGTAAAGGCCTTGAAGGACGGGATTTCCTCGCTGCCCGTGAAGACGAGCACGCGGTCGGCACCAACGCCATAGCGGCGGTGCGTGAGCAGGCGGATTGCTCCTGCGCCCGGCATGAAGCCCGTTGTACCATCCATTACCATATATTCTTTCCCATTTGCTTTATAGATCCGAACGATCATCATACCGGTCACCCTTTCTTCTCTGCTTTCTTACGATGTCTCTATTATAGCAGGCACGTATTTGCAATAAAATCACAAAATATGCTTTATATATTGCAAAAAGTGTTCTATGATAGAGCAAGGAGGGAAAATCATGAAGAATTATCCGAAAAAAGGCTACCTCATCAGCAATTTCCGCGTCTTTCATCTGCGCGACAGGCAGCTGCGCCCCATACCGTTCCATTACCACGATTTCCACAAGGTCATCCTGTTCCTCGGCGGCCATGTCGATTACATCATTGAAGGCAAACTCTACCATCTGCAGCCAAACGACATCATCTTCGTTTCGGCCGGCGAGATTCACCGGCCCGTCTTCCTTGATGACAAAGCCCCTTACGAGCGCATCGTCATTTACGTCGCGCCGGAATTTTTGCAGCGCTGGTGTAAGCAGGCAGACCTCGCCCAATGCTTTCGCACGGCCAAAGCAGAAGGCAGCGTCATGCATCAGCTGCCGAACCGCAGCCATGACCTGCTGTTTCACATGGACAAGCTCGAAAAAACAGCCCATGGCGAAGGTTTCGCCAATGGGCTGTACACAGAGATTCTCTTTATTGAATTTTTGATTCTGCTGAACCGCAGCATCGAAGACCATGAGCTTGAGACGCTCGGCAGTGTTTCTTATGATGAGAAAATCCAGCAGGTCCTCACGTACATCAATGAACACCTGTCAGAAGACCTCTCCATCGAGACACTCGCGGGCAAGGTTTTCCTCAGCCGCTATTATCTCATGAAGAAGTTCAAAGCCGATACAGGCTACAGCCTGCACGCCTACATACGCAGCAAGCGCCTGCTCTATGCCCGCGACCTGCTGCGTACGAAAAAGACCGTCACTGACATCAGCCGTGAAGCAGGTTTTCAGGATTACTCGACATTTTCGCGGGCCTTCCATGGTCTTTTCCACTGTTCACCAAAGGAATGGCGCGCACATCATTTATCCGCGGCAGATTCACGGTCGAGCAGCTTCTGAACAGCATCCTGCATATGCGTATCCTTGACCGACTCAATCTGACCGGCATCGCATTCGGCTGCAAGCTGCGGCTCAATCGGGATGCGGGCGAGCACATCGAGACCGTAGGATTTCGCGATTTCCTCGATATGGCTCTTGCCGAAAATCTCGTGGCGCTTGCCGCAGTCCGGGCATTCAAAGTAGCTCATGTTCTCGACGAGACCGAGAATAGGCACTTTCATGCCCTCAGCCATCTTGACAGCCTTCTCTACAATCATGGAAACGAGTTCCTGCGGGCTTGTGACGATGATGATGCCATCGAGCTTGATGGACTGCATGACCGTCAAAGGCACATCGCCCGTTCCCGGCGGCATGTCGACAAACATGTAGTCGATGTCTTCCCAGATGAAATCGTGCCAGAACTGCTTGACGACGCCGCTGATGATTGGACCGCGCCAGACGACAGGGTCCGTCGAATTCTCGAGCAGCAGATTCATGCTGACAACGTCGATGCCGCCGGCCGTGCGCACCGGATAAGCACCGGCCTGACTGCCGCGCACCTCGCCCTTCGTGCCGAACATCTTCGGGATGGACGGGCCCGTGATATCGGCATCGAGGATGCCCGTATGCTTGCCCTTGCGGCTCATAGCCACGGCCATGAGGCCAGTGACGAGGGATTTACCCACACCGCCTTTGCCGCTGACGACGGCGATGACGTGACGGATGGTGCTGAGTTCATTCGGCGCTTCGTGGAAATCCTTCTTGCGCGTGTCCTGCCCGCAGGTCGTGCCGCAGGAACCACAGTCGTGATTACAAGTTTCTGCCATATTTATATCCTCCAAACTATATGAAGCTATGGTTTTGCATAGTTTTGCCTATAATGCAAAAACCCTCCCCGCAGGCGGGGAAGGTTTTCTTTTTATGCATTTATCAGAGATGCAGCTCAGGCATTTGCCGTATCTGCCGGAGTCTCTTCCGTGCTGTCTTCAGCAGCCGGAGCTTCCTCCGCCGGTTTCGGGTCGTTATCGATGACCTTGAGGTTGCGGTAACGGCTCATGCCCGTACCAGCCGGAATGAGTTTGCCGATGATGACATTCTCTTTGAGGCCGATGAGCGGATCTACCTTGCCCTTGATGGCAGCATCCGTCAGGACACGAGTCGTTTCCTGGAACGATGCAGCCGACAGGAAGGAATCCGTAGCGAGGGAAGCCTTCGTGATACCGAGCAGGATTGGCTTAGCCACAGCCGGCTCGCCGCCTTCCTCGATAGCCTTCGTGTTGGCACCCTCGAAAGCGTTGATATCGATGTACTCGCCCGGCAGGAAATCCGTGCTGCCGGATTCCTCGATCTTCACCTTGTGAAGCATCTGACGGACCATGACTTCGATGTGTTTATCGTTGATTTCAACACCCTGAGATTTGTATACCTTCTGTACTTCGTACACGAGGTAGCGCTGCGTAGCCTGCAGACCGCAGACGCGCAGGATGTCATGCGGGTTGACCGAGCCTTCGGTAAGCTTGTCGCCAGGGACGAGGTGCATCCCCTGCTTGACGTGCATGCGTGCACCGTACGGGATAGCATATTCGCGCGGCTGACCTTCCGACGGACGGATGGTGACTTTGCGCATGCCCTTGCCCGTATCTTCGACTTCGGCATCGCCTTCGATCTCAGCGATGATGGCATGATGCTTCGGTTTGCGTGCTTCGAACAGTTCTTCGACACGCGGAAGACCCTGGGTGATATCGTCACCGGCAACACCGCCGGAGTGGAACGTACGCATGGTGAGCTGCGTGCCCGGCTCGCCGATGGACTGTGCGGCAATCGTACCGACAGCCTCGCCGATTTCAACCTCAGCCTGGTTGGCAAGGTCACGGCCATAGCACTTGACGCAGACACCGAACTGCGATTTGCAGGTCAGGACGCTGCGGATGGATACGCGGTCGCGTACCTTCTCGATGCGTTTTGCGAGGTCTTCATCCACCATATCGTTGATGGAAGCAATGCGCTCGCCCGTCTCCGGATCATCGATGTCTTCAGCGAGGAAACGGCCGACGATACGCTCTGCGAGCGATTCGATGATGCCGTCGCCTTCCTTGATGGCTTCGACTTCAATGCCGCGGACGTTGTTGTTGCGGATGTGGATTTCCTTGGCATCGCTGTCAAGGGCCTTCTGGATGTCATCCTGCGTAAGCTTCGTGCCAGCTTCGAGGACAACCGTGCCATCCGGATTGACAACATCATGCGTGATTTCCTTGCCGTTCATCTCCTGGAAGATAGCCTGGCGCGTCTTTTCACGCTCTTTGTCGTCCGGCTCGCCGAGAGTGATGACTTCCGTAATCATCGCGTTGGAAAGCGATGCCTCCGAAGCCAGCGAAGAGCCGCGTACCATGATTTCATGAACGTTCTTCTCACCGATTGTCGTGAGTTTCTCCTCATCGAGAATCGTGTCTTTCGGGAACAGAACTTCCTTCGTCTCCGGATCCATGACATCAGCGCCGAGCAGACGGCCCATGAGGCTGTCGTTGAGGAGCTCAAGAGCATCGAACGTCGAAGGAACGAGACGTGCGCGGTCCTGAACGAGGTTCAGCGTCGAGACATCGCAGTCCTCTTCGCGGACAATGACATCCTGAGCGACGTCGACGAGACGGCGTGTGAGGTAACCCGAGTCAGCCGTACGCAGTGCCGTATCAGCAAGACCTTTGCGGGCGCCATGCGAAGAAATGAAGTAATCGGATACCGAGAGGCCTTCACGGAAGTTGGCCGTGATTGGCAGGTCGATGATCTTACCGGACGGGTCAGCCATAAGGCCGCGCATGCCGGCGAGCTGACGCATCTGCTGTTTATTACCGCGGGCACCGGAGTCAGCCATCATGAAGATTGGGTTGAAGGCGTCCATGTTGTCCATCATGGCATCAGCGACATCGTCCGTGGCTTTCGACCACAGAGCAACGACCTTATGATAACGCTCGTCTTCCGTGATAAGACCGCGGTCATACTGACGCTCGACCTTATTGACGACTTTCTGCGTATCGTTGATGATGGTTTCCTTCTGCGGCGGCACGATGACATCGGAAATAGCGATGGACATGCCGGCGATGCAGGCGTAATGGTAACCGAGGTTCTTGACGTTATCGATGACTTCTGCCGTCTTCGTAGCGCCAAAGTGGTTGTAGCAGTTGGCAACGAGTGCACCGAGCTGCTTTTTCTTCATGAGGATGCCGAGGCCCCACGAGCCATCGTCCTCCTTATGGAAGTAACGGAGTTCCGGCGGCAGGATCTCGTTGAAGATCATGCGGCCGAGGCTCGTCTTGACGAGCGAAGTTTCGCCGTCCGGCGTCTTCATGCGGCACTGCAGGGATGCCTGCAGTTCGAGGTCATGCTGCTGATAAGCGAGCAGTGCCTCAGCAATGCCCGTGACGACCATGCCCTCGCCCTTAGCACCCGGCCTGAGAATCGTCAGGTAGTAGGAACCGAGCACCATATCCTGTGTCGGTACGATGATTGGTTTGCCGTCTTTCGGTGCGAGGATGTGGTTGGCTGCGAGCATGAGGATGCGGGCCTCAGCCTGTGCCTCAGCCGACAGCGGCAGATGGATAGCCATCTGGTCACCATCGAAGTCGGCGTTGTAAGCCGTGCAGGCCAGCGGATGAAGCTTCAGGGCATGGCCCTCAGTGAGGACCGGCTCGAAAGCCTGAATGCCGAGGCGGTGCAGCGTCGGGGCACGGTTCAAGAGAACCGGATGCTCCTTGATGACGTCTTCGAGGACATCCCAGACTTCTGGGCGTGCGCGTTCTACCATGCGCTTCGCGCTCTTGATATTGTGGGCAGCACCCGAAGCAACGAGCTTCTTCATGACAAACGGCTTGAAGAGCTCGAGAGCCATGACTTTCGGCAGGCCGCACTGATGCAGCTTGAGTTCCGGACCGACAACGATAACGGAACGGCCGGAATAGTCAACGCGCTTGCCGAGCAGGTTCTGACGGAAACGGCCCTGTTTGCCCTTCAGCATGTCGGAAAGGGATTTCAGCGGACGGTTGCCCGGGCCCGTGACCGGACGGCCGCGGCGGCCGTTATCAATCAGGGCATCGACAGCTTCCTGCAGCATGCGTTTCTCGTTGCGCACGATGATGTCCGGCGCACCGAGGTCGAGAAGGCGCTTGAGGCGGTTGTTGCGGTTGATGACGCGGCGGTAGAGGTCATTGAGGTCGGACGTTGCAAAACGGCCGCCGTCGAGCTGTACCATCGGGCGCAGGTCTGGCGGGATGACCGGCACAACGTCGAGAATCATCCACGACGGCTTGTTGCCGGATTTGCGGAAGGCCTCGACGACTTCGAGACGGCGGATGGCACGGACTTTCTTCTGGCCGGAAGCCGTGCGGACTTCCTTGCGCAGGACTTCGCTCATGCGGTCGAGGTCGAGCTCTTCAAGGAGCTCTTTGATGGCCTCGGCGCCCATGCCGACGCGGAACGTATTGCCATATTTCTCAAGTGCTTCATGGTAGTCCTTCTCGGAGAGCAGGCTCTTCTTCGTGAGGTCCGTCTCGCCCGGGTCAAGGACAATATAGTAGGCAAAGTAAAGGACTTTTTCGAGGGCACGCGGCGAGATGTCAAGAATCAGGCCCATGCGGCTCGGGATGCCTTTGAAATACCAGATATGGGAGACCGGAGCAGCGAGCTCGATATGGCCCATGCGCTCACGGCGGACTTTCGCCCGCGTCACCTCGACGCCGCAGCGGTCGCAGATGATGCCCTTATAACGGATGCGCTTGTACTTGCCGCAGTGACATTCCCAGTCACGCGTCGGTCCGAAAATGCGCTCGCAGAACAGGCCGTCACGCTCTGGCTTGAGCGTGCGGTAGTTGATGGTCTCCGGCTTCTTGACTTCGCCGTAGGACCACTCCCGGATTTTCTCCGGCGAAGCAAGCCCGATGCGCATCGAATCAAAATTATTTACATCCAGCAAAGAGATGACACTCCCTTCTTATTTCTCATCTTTTCCATCTTCGGACGGATCTACGATCGAACCGAGGCTGCCGATATCGGCAATGATGTCATCCGGCTTCTCATCGTCGGACGGAGCACCTTCGTCGTAATGGTCAGCGGCATCGGCCTTGGCAGCGGCATCCTCGCCCTTCGACGGGTCAACACCTGCTACATCGAGGTCGAGATTCTTTGCCTTTTCGTTGATGTTCTCATCATCGTCATCGTCATCCTGGATCGTGATTTCCTTGGCATCCTCATTGAGGACCTTGATATCAAGACCAATGGACTGGAGCTCTTTGATGAGGACCTTGAAGGATTCCGGAACACCCGGTTCAGGGATATTCTCACCTTTGACGATTGCTTCGTATGCCTTGACACGGCCGACGACATCATCGGACTTGACCGTGAGGATTTCCTGCAGCGTGTAGGCAGCACCGTAAGCCTCGAGAGCCCAAACCTCCATTTCGCCGAAGCGCTGGCCGCCGAACTGTGCTTTACCACCGAGCGGCTGCTGCGTGACGAGGGAGTACGGGCCCGTGGAACGGGCATGAATTTTATCATCGACGAGGTGATGCAGTTTAAGGAAGTACGTGCAGCCGACCATGACGCGGTTCTCGAACGGTTCACCCGTGCGGCCGTCGTAAAGAACCGTCTTGCCGTCGAGCGGCAGGCCGGCAGCCTTGATCGTGCCGAATACTTCTTCGTCGCTCGCGCCATCGAAGACCGGCGTAGCGATATGGAGACCTGCAACATCCGGTTTCGGCATGCCGAGGCGGTCGACATCGTAGCCGAGGTCACGCAGGCGCTGCTCAATCGTCGGATTGTGCTCCTTAATCTGTTTGCCGATTTCAAGGACGGCACGGCCGAGGTGCGCCTCGAGGATCTGTCCGATATTCATACGGGACGGGACACCCAGAGGATTCAGAACAATATCGACCGGCGTGCCATCCGGCAGGAACGGCATGTCTTCCTGGCGCATAATGCGCGAAACGACACCCTTGTTGCCGTGACGGCCTGCCATCTTATCACCGACGGAAATCTTACGCTTCTGAGCGATGTAGACGCGCACGAGGCGGTTGACGCCCGGCGGCAGCTCATCGTTGTTCTCGCGGCTGAAGATCTTGACGTCGACAATCTTGCCCTGCTCGCCATGCGGCACGCGCAGCGACGTGTCGCGGACTTCGCGGGCCTTCTCGCCAAAGATAGCGCGCAGCAGGCGCTCCTCGGCCGTCAGCTCCGTCTCGCCTTTCGGCGTGACCTTGCCGACGAGGATATCGCCAGGACGTACATCGGCACCAATCGAGATGATGCCTTCTTCATCGAGGTCCTTCAGGGCATCTTCGGCAACATTCGGAATGTCGCGCGTGATTTCCTCAGGTCCGAGCTTCGTATCACGGGCATCGCATTCGTATTCCTCGATATGGATGGACGTGTAGATATCACGCTTGACAAGGTTCTCGGACAGGAGGACAGCATCCTCGTAGTTGTAGCCTTCCCAAGGCATGTAGGCAACGATGATATTGTAGCCGAGAGCGAGCTCGCCGTGGTCTGTAGCAGGACCGTCAGCAATCGGCTGCTTCTCCTCTACTTCGTCGCCTTTATAGACAATCGGGACCTGATTGATGCAGGTGCCCTGGTTGGAACGCAGGAATTTCTGCAGTTTATAGTGGTCAAGTTCGCCATCTTTCGTGCGGACATTGATGTAATCTGCCGTGACTTCCTCGACAACACCGGCATGCTTGGCGAGAACCATGACGCCGGAGTCGCAGGCTGCCTTGTACTCCATGCCCGTACCGACGAGCGGAGCCTGCGTGCGCAGCAAAGGAACAGCCTGACGCTGCATGTTTGCACCCATCAGAGCACGGTTCGCATCATCGTTTTCGAGGAATGGGATCATCGTCGTGGCAATCGAGAAGACCTGACGCGGGCTGACGTCCATGTAGTCAACCGTTTCGCGTGCATGCAGACCCGTTTCTTCATTATAACGTGCCGTGACGCGCTCATTGACAAACCATTCGTTGTCATCGAGCGGCTCATTGGCCTGGGCGATGACGAGCTCATCCTCTTCATCAGCCGTCAGATAACGGACTTCATCCGTCACGCGGTGATTTTCTTTATCGACGCGGCGGTACGGCGTTTCCATAAAACCGAACTGGTTGACGCGCGCGTACGTGGCGAGCGAACCGATAAGACCGATGTTCGGGCCTTCTGGGGACTCAACCGGGCACATGCGGCCGTAATGGGAGTTGTGAACATCGCGGACTTCGAAGCCTGCGCGCTCACGGGAAAGACCGCCAGGGCCAAGGGCCGACAGACGGCGTTTATGCGTAAGTTCAGACAGCGGGTTGTGCTGGTCCATGAACTGCGAGAGCTGGGAGGAACCGAAGAATTCCTTAACCGCTGCGACGACCGGACGAATGTTGATGAGTGCCTGCGGCGTAATGACATCGACATCCTGAATCGTCATGCGCTCGCGGACCACGCGCTCCATGCGCGAAAGGCCGATGCGGAACTGATTCTGCAGGAGTTCGCCGACGGCGCGTACACGGCGGTTGCCGAGGTGGTCGATATCATCCGTCGAACCGAAGCCATCCATGAGGTTCAAAAGATAGCTGATGGACGCCATGATATCGTTTTTCGTGATCGTGCGGTCATGGATATCAAGCGTTGGCGAGCAGAGCAGGCGGACTTTCGTGCCGTCTTTCTTTAAGAGGTACAGCGTAATGAGCTTGCCTTCGCCAAAGAGCTGCTTCTCGCGCTCAACGTCCACGGCATCGAGCATGTCTTCCGTAACGGTTTCGCCCTGCGGAATGACAATCTCGCCCGTTTTGTGGTCGACAATTGGCTCAGCGAGAACCTTGCCGAGAATGCGGCGCTTCCAGCCGAGTTTCTTCGTGAGTTTATAGCGGCCGACCGTAGCGAGGTCGTAGCGTTTCGGGTCAAAGAACAGCGAATTGAGGAGCTGCGTAGCATTGTCCTCATTGGCCGGCTCGCCCGGACGCAGGCGCTTGTAAATCTCGATAACGGCCTTGCCCTGCGACTTGACTTCTTCGCCATCGCGCTCAATCGTATTGAGCATGCGCGGGTCGTCACCAAAGAGTTCAAGGATTTTCTCATCAGTATCAAAACCGAGTGCACGGATGAAATACGTCACCGGCATCTTGCGCGTGCGGTCGATGCGGACGGAAATGACGTCATTGGCATCCGTCTCGAGCTCGATCCAGGCACCGCGGTTTGGAATGACCGTTGCATTGTAGAGATGCTTGCCCGTCGGGTCGATCTCCTCGCCGTAATAGGCACCTGGAGAACGAACGAGCTGGCTGACAATGACACGTTCTGCACCATTGATGATGAACGTACCCGTATCCGTCATGAGCGGAAAATCGCCCATGAATACTTCCTGCTCCTTGATTTCACCTGTCTCGCGATTGATAAGGCGGACATTTACCCGAAGAGGTGCTGCCAGCGTCACATCGCGCTCTTTGCACTCGTCGAGGTCATATTTTGGCTCGCCGAGCGAGAAGCTCTCGAAGGACAAGACAAGATTTCCGGAGAAATCCTGAATTGGTGAGATATCACGGAAGATTTCCTGCAGTCCTTTATCGAGGAACCACTTGTAACTGTTCCGCTGGATGTCCAGCAGATGCGGCATTTCCATGACCTCTTTGATTCTGGCATAGCTATACCTGGTTCGTTTGCCCACCGGCACAGGATTAAACATTAAATCCTTCACCCCTTAGCCTGATTTTACTAGAATGTTTTTTGAAAGATAGGGAAACAACACAAATAGACGCGGAATCATAAAACAAGAAAAAAACAAGGTTTGCTTATATTTTTGCACCTTGCTTCCGTTCCTTTCCGCTGACACATAGTTATCCCTATTCAATTTCCTGTAGTTTAACACTATACCATAGGTTTTCACACCTGTCAAGTAAAGTATCAAAAAAAGAACCGTCCCTAAGGACGGTTCCTGTATCAGCAAAACTGAAATTACTTCAGCTCAACCGTAGCGCCAGCCTCTTCGAGCTTAGCCTTGAGAGCTTCAGCGTCAGCCTTGGCAATGTTCTCTTTGACCGGAGCCGGAGCGCCATCAACGAGAGCCTTAGCTTCCTTCAGGCCGAGGCCCGTAGCTTCACGGACAGCCTTGATAACGTTGATCTTCTTGTCGCCGATAGCGGAGAGAACGACCGTGAATTCCGTCTTCTCTTCAGCAGCAGCACCAGCGCCAGCGCCAGCAGCAGCAACTGCAACCGGAGCAGCAGCGCTTACGCCGAACTTGTCTTCCATAGCCTTTACGAGCTCGGACAGCTCGAGGACAGTCATGTTTTCAATGGCTTCCATGATTTCTTCTTTAGTCATTTGATTTTTCCTCCAATGTTTTGTTATTTTCGATTTGAATTCTTCTTATTTTATTTCTTAAAACCTCAGGCAGCTTTTTGCTGCTGAATGGAATTAAGCGGACTCTTTCTGCGCGCGGATTGCGTCAAGCACATAAACCGCATTGCGGATAACGCCCTGCAGAACGTTGACCGTATTCGAGATCGGCGCGTTCATGCTGCCAAGCAGTTTGGCAATGAGTTCCTCGCGGGACGGCAGAGCTGCCAGAGCCTTGACTTCGTCAACGCCGATGACTTTGCCTTCAACCATACCGACTTTAACCGTCAGTACCTCAGCATCCTCAAGCTTGTTCTTCTTGATGAAGCCGCAGATAACTTTTGCCGGAGCAACGGCATCCTCCTTGGAGAATGCGAAAGCCGTCGTGCCTTCGAGGTGCTCTTCGATGCCCTCGATACCAGCCTCTTTGGCGGCGATGCGGAGCATCGTGTTCTTTACAACGTGATAGGAAACACCGGCTTCGCGGAGCTCACGGCGGAGTTCCGTATCCTGTGCAACCGTAAGGCCTTTGTAGCTCGTAAGAACGACGCCCTTAGCGGACTCGAGCTGCTCCTTGAGCTGAGCTACGACAGCCTGTTTTGCGGAAGTAACACCCATTCTATTACACCTCCTGTCATTTTAGATTTTAAAACAGATTCAAAAAACCTCCGGCTGTCCGCCGGAGGTCACAATTTTCAAAGTTAGGTGACTCCGGCCTCGGCAGGCGACATAATTCGTCGTTAGATGATGAAATATCAAACCTGCTGTCTACAGCCTTCGATATGCGATTGGAGACCGGAGTCTCGTCTGACCCTTAAATTAGAACTGGACTGGGATGCCAGGGCCCATCGTTGCGCTTACCGTAACGGAGCGGATGTACTGTCCCTTTGCAGCAGCCGGTTTTACGCGGATCAGTGTATCAATCAGGGCCTGGAAGTTCTGCTGAAGCTTCTCAGCGTCGAACGATGCCTTGCCGATCGGGCAATGAACATTGCCGGCTTTATCGGTGCGGTATTCGACTTTACCTGCTTTAATCTCGCTGATTGCCTTCGTGAGATCCATCGTTACCGTACCGAGTTTCGGGTTCGGCATGAGGCCACGAGGGCCGAGGATCTTACCGAGACGACCAACCGTACCCATCATATCCGGCGTAGCGACAGCGACATCGAAGTCGAGCCAGCCACCCTGGATCTTCTGGACGATTTCATCGGAGCCAACGAAGTCTGCACCTGCAGCTTCTGCCTCCTTGACTTTCTCGCCTTTTGCAAAGACGAGGACGCGCTTGGATTTGCCCGTGCCATGCGGCAGGACCATAGCGCCGCGGACCTGCTGATCAGCATACTTCGGATCAACGCCGAGACGGACGTGCAGTTCGATCGTCTCATCGAACTTCTTCGTAGCCGTCTTCTTGACGAGTTCCATTGCTTCAGCGGCCGTGTAAAGCTTGCCAGCCTCTACGAGTTTGGCAGCTTCCTGATATTTCTTACCAGCTTTAGCCATTTTGTTGTTTCTCCTTTTTGTGGTTGTAACGGTATTGCCTCCCACGGGAGGAAGGATTGAGACAGTCGGGATTAGTCGACGATCTCGATACCCATGCTGCGAGCCGTACCCTCGATCATGCGGGTAGCAGCCTCGATATCGCCAGCGTTCAGATCTTTCATCTTGCTCTCAGCGATTTCCTGTGCCTTTGCACGCGGCAGCTTTGCGACCTTGTTCTTGTTCGGCTCACCAGAAGCCTTTTCAAGACCAGCAGCCTTCTTCAGAAGGACAGCAGCCGGCGGAGTCTTCGTGATGAACGTGAAGGATCTATCCTCAAAAACCGTGATGACAACTGGAATCGTCAGACCAGCCTGTGCTTTGGTTCTCTCGTTGAATTCCTTACAAAAGCCCATGATGTTGACACCAGCCTGGCCCAGTGCAGGACCTACCGGAGGAGCCGGATTAGCTTTGCCAGCCATAACCTGAAGCTTTACGATTTTAGAAACTTTCTTAGCCATTGTTATTTTCACCTCCTAAAAATGATACTTGGTGGTTCCGCTCAAAGCTTTTCGACCTGATCGAAACCAAGATCAATCGGCGTCTCTTCGACGATGACCTTCAGGCGCGCTTTTTCCTCATCGATTTCGGAAACCGTGCCCGTGTAGTTTTCGAAGACACCGGAATTGATGCGAACGACATCCCCGACTGCGACATCGAGCTCGGGTTTATGCTGTTCTTCTTCGCCCATGGATTTCAGAATACGTTTTGCCTCAGCATCGGTAAGCGGTATCGGATGCTTCTCAGAGCCGACGAAACCGGTAACACCGGTGGTGTTGCGCACAACGTACCAGGAATGTTCATCGACAATCATGTCGACGAGCACATATCCAGGGAAGACCTTTCTCGGAACGACTTTCTTCTTGCCGTCTTTGATCTCGACCTCATCCTCAACCGGTACAACCACATTGAAGATCATGTCGCCCATGTTGGCCGTGTGGATCAGGCGTTCAAGATTAGCCTTTACCTTGTTCTCATAGCCCGAATACGTATGGATTACATACCAGGCTCTGCCAGGATTATCCTTCTTGAGGTCCATCTCGTCTTTATCTGCCATGCTTATCTCACCCAGCTTACCTTAAAATGATGTGGAACAATCTCGCGAAGATCGTATCGCAAATCCAGATCAAGGCGCAGACCACTGCGACTGCGATGCCGACGACAATGGTATAATTGACGAGCTCCTTCTTAGTGGACCAGGATACTTTTTTCATCTCTGCGACTACTTCGCCCAGGAACTTCTTCACAATCACTTCACATCCCCGTTCGTACTGACAACGTGTCCTTACTTCGTTTCCTTATGCAGCGTGTGCTTCTTGCAGAACTTGCAGTACTTATTGAACTCCAGACGATCCGGGTTGTTCTTCTTATTCTTGTTCGTGCGGTAGTTGCGGCTGTGGCACTCCGTGCACTCCAACGTGATATTGTTGCGCATCCTTTATTACACCCCTTACGTTGCGAAAGTTGACTTTTTCATAATGTCACTAATACAATTTAGCACAATCAGCGGGCGCTGTCAATAAAAAATCCTTGACAAAAGAAAAATCTTTTTTCACGTCCTGCCGCTCTGCCCTATGACATAAATAAAACCCCTGCATCAGGGGTTATTTGATGATTTGGTGGCGGCACAGAGATTTGAACTCCGGACACTGCGGGTATGAACCGCATGCTCTAGCCAACTGAGCTATGCCGCCATGTATGAATGGAGCTGATAACCAGGATTGAACTGGTGACCTTATCCTTACCAAGGATACGCTCTACCGACTGAGCTATATCAGCAATCTATTCTTGGTTGCGGGGACAGGACTTGAACCTGTGACCTTCGGGTTATGAGCCCGACGAGCTACCGACTGCTCCACCCCGCGATAAAACAGATAAACTGTCTTCTATATAAATATGCGGATTATCAAATTGGTTGCGGGAACAGGACTTGAACCTGTGACCTTCGGGTTATGAGCCCGACGAGCTACCGACTGCTCCATCCCGCGATGTTTTGCATCGCCGTATTACTTCCGGCTGACAAGATATTATTATAGAGCCTTATTAGAGAGATGTCAACAGGAATTTTTTATTTTTTTCCTGTTTCGCAGAATTTATGGCCAAAACGGCTGCCGGGCATAAAAAAGCCGGGCGCAAAAATTTTACGTCCGGCTTTTCTTCTTATTTATTTTTTATATTCTCTGCACGAGAGTGTCCTAACTCCTGTATCAGGCTTTCTTATCGCCTTTGGCTGCATCGGCCTTTGGCTCTTCCGGTGCTTTGGCATGTTCATCGAAGAGATATGCATAGCGTGCCTTGAACTCTTCCGGCGTCATGCGAAAGGCATTGGCAAGCCCCGGGTCTTCAATATCCTCTTTCTCCATACGCATCATCGAACCGCGGGCAATGCGGTACTGTACGGACTTGATGTTGACCTTGCGCACACGCGTCTTGCCCGTTGCCGGGTCCTTGATGTCCTCAAAGCGCATCGGCACGGCTTCGTTGTTTTGGATGGAAATGAGAGCACCGCTGTCGCCGCTCATGAGGAAGCGGACAGCTGCATAGCCGAGCGAACGCGCGTAGTCGATATCGTACGGAATCGGCGCCGTGCAGCGCAGCTCATAGCCGATTTCCTTATCGATGATGGAGAGCTTAATACCGATTTTCTTCGTCTCGGCAAGAACGGCCTGTTTGAGGATTTCGCCAAAGTCGAGCTCACTGTAGCGGATATGGCCGTGTTCATCCGTGACGACCTCACCAAGCTTTTTGAAGTCTTCTGGAATGATTTTCTCGATGACGCCCTCGGCGATGACGGCCACGCCGTAATTCTTGCCCGTCAGGTAGCGTTTGACGATGGAACCCGTGAGGATATCGACGAGCTGCTGCAGAGGAATTTTCTCCTGCGGGAATTCTTCTGGGATGATTGTGATGGCAGCACCGGCACTGCGGCCCATGCCAAGGGCTAAGTGGCCTGCCGTACGGCCCATGGCAATCGTGAAGTACCAGCGGTTGTTCGTCGTGCGCGCATCTTCCATGAGATTCTCAATCTCTGTCGTTGCAAAGGCACGGGCCGTCTCAAAGCCGAAAGTTGGAATGCCCTCAGGCAGCGGCAAGTCGTTGTCGATGGTCTTCGGCACATGCACGACGTTGATGGTGCGGCCCATCTTACGCGCTTCTTCGGAAACAGCTGCCGAGCTGTAGGCCGTATCATCACCGCCAATGGTTACGAGGTGCGTGACGCCGAGCTCCGTCAGGGTTTCCACGACCGTGCGCAGGTCCGATTCCTTCTTTGTCGGGTTGAAACGGCTCATCTTCAGGATGCAGCCGCCCGCCATATGGATATGGCTGATGTCTTTCGGCTCAAGGCGGACGTAATTTTTCTCGCCGCGCGCGAGTCTCGAAAAGCCATCATAAATGCCGAGCACATCCCAGCCATGGCGCGTCGCTTCATTCGTGATGCCGGAAATGACACTGTTGATGCCAGGAGCCGGACCGCCGCCACAGACGATTGCGATAACTTTCTTAATGCCGATCATGGAAATTCCTCCTTAGTACAATAGAGTACGATAATCCAAGCAAGTCATGATGATTTCACGATGCCAATATGGATTTCAATTTTGATTACAGTACATCTATTCGTCCTTTTCCGGCAAATTCCTGCTTGAATTCTATTGTTTTTACAAATTTTTGACAATTATTTGCAAAAAATAAAAAAGATCCCCGTCCTTTGCTAAAGACGGGAATCTTTCTTCTATAAAATAGATTCCGCTTATTTCCTGCCGGAAAAGCCGTTTCTGCCGCGATGACCAAAATTCGTCTTTGTGCCATGCGTTTTCTGGCGGCGGCTGCGGTCGTTGCGTCCTTTATGCGATGCCCCCTTGCGGTTGGCATATTTGGAGAGCGGTTTGCGCTTGGCCTTTTTCTCCTCACACTTCTCGCGGATTTCCTTTAAAATTTTCTCCTGCTTCTCCTTGTGGCGGCGTCCGCGTTCCGAGCGCTGCTTGCGGATGCGGTCCTTGATGCCGCCCTCGATGCGGCGTAAAAGATCGTACTGACGCGCGTTGACAAAGGTGATGGCTTTGCCCTTTTCACCTGCGCGGCCCGTGCGGCCAATGCGGTGAATGTAACTTTCCGCATCGTGCGGGATATCGTAGTTGAAGACATGCGTCACGCCCTCGATGTCGAGGCCGCGCGCCGCGATATCCGTCGCGCAGAGGATCTGCAGTTCCGCCTTGCGAAAACGCTTGAGGACCAGCGTGCGCTGGACCTGGGAAAGGTCGCCGTGGAGTTCATCAACGAGATATCCGCGTGCCGCAAGAGCCATCGTGACCATGTGGGCACGCTGTTTCGTATGGCAGAAAACCATCGCCAGATACGGCTGCTCCTGATTGATAAGCTCGCAGAGCTTGTCAATCTTCGTCTCTTCCGTCGTATCGATGATGACCTGCTCAATGGCATCGAGCGTCACATGCTCTGATTTGACTTCAATATTCTGCGGCTTCTGCATATAACGCGTGGCAAGTGCCTTGATGCGCGCCGGCATCGTGGCCGAAAACAGCATGAGCTGACGGTCGGCAGCTGTCGCCTGAAGAAGTGTTTCCACGTCTTCAATGAAACCAAGGCGCATCATCTCATCGGCTTCATCGAGTACAACCTTGTTGACCTGCGAAAGGTCGATGGTCTGGCGGCGCAGATGGTCGAGGAGCCTGCCCGGCGTGCCGATGATGAGCTGTGGATGGCGGCGAAGCTTCTGTTTCTGACGCTCGATATCCTGCCCGCCAAAGATGACGAGCGAGGAAACATCGACAGCAGCACCGAGTGTCTGCGCGACTTTTGCAATCTGAATAGCCAGCTCGCGCGTCGGCGTGATGACAAGAGCCTGCGTGACTTCTGCCTGCTGTTTGATCTTCTCCATGATGGGCAGCAGAAAGGCCAGCGTCTTGCCCGTGCCAGTCTGCGCCTGAACGATGCAGTCATGTCCTGCGCGCACAACCGGAATGGCTTTTTCCTGTACCGGCGTAGCTTCCTTGATGCCATGGCCGCGCAGGGCAGCACAAAGGGCATCGCGGATACCGAGGTCCTGAAATGTTGTCATAATTTATCCTTTTCCTGTCTTTATCATCATCTGCATCAGGAAGAGAGTACTTCCGTACCCGTCTCCGTAATGAGGACCGTCTTCTCCCACTGAGCTGAGAGCTTGCCGTCCTTCGTGCGGACCGTCCAGCCGTCCCCGCGGTCGACGACGACCTTGTACGTACCTTCATTGATCATCGGCTCAACCGTCAGGATCATACCCGGTACGAGCAGCATGCCCGTATCTTTCTCACCGACGTGCGGCACAAACGGCTCAAGGTGGAAATCCTTGCCGACACCATGGCCGCCGAGGTCCGTGACAACGGAATAGCCGTTTTCATGTGCATGTGCTTCACAGGCTGCGCCGATATCACCAAGGAAATGCCACGGACGGATGGCCTCGATGCCAAGTTCCATGCATTCACGGGCGACGCGCACGAGCTTTTCGGCTTCCGGCGTCGTCTTGCCAACGATGTACATGCGCGAAGCATCAGCGTAATAGCCGTTGAGAATCGTCGTGATATCGATGTTGACGATATCCCCTTCTTTGAGAATGGTCTTCTTCGACGGAATGCCGTGGCAGACGACCTCGTTAATCGAGATGCAGACATTCTTCGGGAAGCCTTCATAATTGAGGCAGGCCGGAATGCCGCCGCGCTCACGGATGTAATCTGCAGCTGCCTGGTCGAGCGTTGCCGTATCAATGCCGGGACGGACCATTTCGGTCATGAGGTCGAGGGCGCCGTCATTGATGACACCGGCCGCACGCACCCCTGCGATATCCTTTTCATTATTGATGATATTTTTTGGCGGACGCACCTGACCGCGGAAAATGTCAAATTTCATCTCCGAGATGCGTTCATCAAAATCTTCGTGGCACTTCTTGTACTTCTTGCCGCTGCCACACCAGCACAAATCATTTCTCGTCATACGACTGTATACTCCTTTATTCTATAGAATGAACGGCTTATCGCCGCCATTTCCTAAGCATAACACACCTATATCATTATAAGACGATTTGAGGATTTGTAAAACCCTTTCTTTCTCAATCTCCTTCCTTGACCTCGTTTTCTGCTTGTTATATACTTAGCTGTATATGTAAAAACAGGCTCCTTTCAGCCTGCTTAGCCCGAACCACTATTGTGCAAGAAAAGGATGTGTCCTGATGATTACCTGGATCAAACGAATCCTGCTTCTCCTGTTCCTCCTCATCTTAGTAGTATTTGGCGTCTGTGCGTACCGCATGCACGCGGCAGCAGGCACCGTCCCTGTACTCAACTATCACCAAATCAACGACCGCGACGAAAATTCCCTGACTGTTCACACAGACGAATTCGACCAGCAGATGAAATACCTCGTCGACAACGGCTATCATACGATCACGCCCGAAGAAATGATGGATGCTTTTGAAAACGGCACGCCGCTGCCTTCCAAACCTGTCATCCTGACCTTCGATGACGGCTATGTCGATAATTACAAGAATGCTTATCCGATCCTTGAGAAATACGGTCTCAAAGGTACGATTTTCCTGATTTCCGATTTCATCGGCACGTATCCGAACTACATGACCTGGGCGCAGGTTGACGAGATGCAGCAGAGCGGCATCATTGATTTCGAGAGCCACACGCTGTCGCATCCGGAACTCGACAAACTCCCTGATGACCAGGTCATGCACCAGCTCGCGGATTCCAAGAAAGCGCTCGAATGGCGCCTGAATAAGCCCATCAATTTCATCGCCTATCCGTGCGGCTCCTATGACGAGGAGCTTTTGCGCATGACGAAGGAAGCCGGCTACCGCGCAGCGTTCACCGTCCATTACGGCCTTGCCTCCGCATCCGAGAATCCCTACATGCTCGACCGCGTGCCAATTTTTGGCTGCAATTCCCACCAGTTCCGCCGTTTCCAGCTGCGCCTCGAATACGCGCCAATCTTTGCGCCGCTCGATGCCTTGAGCCGCAGCCTCGTCAAGAACGGCCATACGATCCTCGCAAAATTTGTACCGGCACCATAATTCCATACGGCATATATCCGCCACAAAACAAAATCCCCGAGAGCCTTGCGGTTCCCGGGGATTTTTCTGTCTGAGGGGGTCAGGCAGTAAAAGCAATGTCTAAATTATGATTGGGGAAAATTATTCTTCGTCGTCTTTTTTAACCCTCGGCATGGTCGTGAAGGTAAACTCGCTGCCGTTATAGCCGATTTCGACAACATCGCCTTCGCGTACATCGCCGCGGATAATTTCCTTCGAAAGCGAGGTCTCAACCGTGTGCGTAAGCAAGCGGCGCAGCGGTCTTGCGCCGAAGTTCGGGTCAAAGCCCTTGTCAGCAAGTGCCGTAAGGGCTTCATCCGTCCATTTCAGCGAAATCTTGATCTGTTTCTCAAGGCGGTCGCTGAGGCTCTTGAGCATGATGGCCGCAATATTCTTGACCTGTTCCTTCTTCAGAGCCTTGAAGACGATGATGTCATCAACACGGTTCAGGAATTCCGGACGGAAGTAATCCTTGAGGATTTCCTTGACCGCGCCTTTGGCCTCTTCGTAGCTCTTGTTAAGGATTTCATGCGAGCCGAGGTTCGACGTCATGATGATGACCGTGTTCTTGAAGTTGACCACACGGCCCTTGCCATCGGTCAGGCGGCCATCGTCGAGAATCTGCAGGAGGACGTTGAAGACGTCGCGGTGGGCCTTCTCGATTTCATCGAGCAGGATGACGCTGTACGGACGGCGGCGTACAGCTTCCGTGAGCTGACCGCCTTCATCGTAGCCGACATAGCCCGGAGGCGCACCGATGAGACGCGAGACGCTGTGTTTCTCCATGTACTCCGACATATCAATGCGGATCATGCTGCGTTCATCATCAAAGAGAGCTTCTGCGAGGGTCTTGGCGAGCTCGGTCTTGCCGACGCCCGTCGGGCCGAGGAAGATGAACGAACCAATCGGACGGTTCGGGTCCTTGATGCCGGCACGGGCACGCAGGATAGCTTCGCTGACAGCCTTGACGGCTTCGTCCTGTCCGACGACACGCGCATGCAGCACATCTTCAAGGTGCAACAGTTTCTCGCGTTCGCCCGTCAGCATCTTGGTGACCGGAATGCCCGTCCAGCGGCTGACGACCTGTGCGATATCCTCTTCGCCGACTTCCTCTTTCAAGAGGCGGCTGTCCTTGGATTTCGCCGCGATGATGGCTTCCTCTTCCTTGAGTTTCTTCTGCAGCTCCGGCAGTTTGCCGTATTTGAGTTCGGACATGCGGTTGAGGTCATACGCGCGTTCGGCCGCTTCCATCTCGCTGTTCACGCCGTCAATCTCTTTCTTGATGGCACGGACGCGCAGGATGGCGTTCTTTTCCGTCTCCCACTGTGTCTTGAGCTCATTCTCCTCTTTCTGGAGTTTCTCTTTTTCCTTCGTGATCTTCTTGAGCTTCTCCTGCGAAGCTTCATCCGTTTCCTTCTTCAGTGCCTGCTCTTCAATCTCGAGCTGCATGATTTTGCGGCGGATTTCATCGAGCGGCTGCGGCATCGATTCAATCTCGGTGCGCAGCTTTGCGGCGGCCTCATCGACGAGGTCGATGGCCTTATCCGGCAGGAAGCGGTCGGAAATGTAGCGGTCCGAAAGGGTAGCAGCTGCCACGAGTGCGGCATCGCGGATGCGCACGCCATGATGAACTTCATAGCGCTCCTTCAGGCCGCGCAGGATGGAAATCGTATCCTCGACACTCGGCTCACCGACCATGACCGGCTGGAAGCGGCGTTCAAGGGCTGTATCCTTCTCGATGTATTTGCGGTACTCATTGAGCGTCGTGGCACCAATGCAGCGCAGCTCGCCGCGGGCCAGCATCGGTTTCAGGAGGTTGCCGGCATCCATGGCACCTTCCGTAGCACCGGCACCGACGACCGTATGCAGTTCATCGATGAACAGCAGAATCTGGCCATCGGATTTCGCAATCTCGTTGAGGACGCTCTTCAAGCGTTCCTCGAATTCGCCGCGGTATTTCGCGCCGGCAATCAGGGAACCCATGTCAAGAGAGAACAACGTCTTATTTTTCAGGGATTCCGGCACATCGCCAGCCACGATGCGGCGGGCAAGGCCTTCGACAATGGCCGTCTTGCCGACACCAGGTTCGCCGATGAGCACCGGATTGTTCTTCGTACGGCGGGAAAGAATCTCAATCGTACGGCGGATTTCCTCATCACGGCCAATGACCGGGTCGAGTTTGCCGGCACGTGCAGCTGCCGTCAAATCGCGGCCAAATTTCTCAAGGGATTTATAACCTTCTTCCGGATTATCCGTTGTGACATTCTGCTTGCGGTTCTTGCGAATGGATGCCTGAATGGCCGACTTCGTCAGATGGAACTGACGGCAGATGTCCTGCACTTCAGAGCTGCCATCCGTGACAAGGGCCAAAAGCAGATGCTCTGTCGAAACATAATCATCTTTCATGGATTTGGCGTATTCCTCGGCACGGCCGAGTACGCGGACCATATCCATCCCCATGCCGAGACGGTCCGTGCCTTTGACGCTCGGGATTTTCGCGAGTTCCTGTTCAAGTCTTGCCTTGAGCATCGGCATATCCGTCTGGCATTCTTCAAAAATCGTGGCGAGCAGCCCCTCAGGTTCCTTGGCCAAGGCTAAAAGCACATGGGCCGACGTGATTTCCTGATGGTATTTCATTGCTGCGATCTGCTGAGCGGATTGCAGGGCCGCCAGCGTCTTCGCTGTATATTTTTCTTGTCCCATAATCTTATCCTCCATAATCGCTCTTAATTTCGTTGTGTATTCTGAAACTTTTCCGTTTCTATTTCCTATTATAACCATTAAAGTCAAAAAGTCAAATACTTTTTCTGACTTTTTGACTTTATTTTAAAAAATTTTTTCTGGCCGCCTCCTCAAACAAGAAAAAGGCCCGAATCTCCTAAGACTCAGGCCTCATCCCCCTGCCAGGGGACAAAATCACGATAACGGATATGGAATTGTAGCAGAATCTTGCCGATGATATGCTGAATCTGCTTCTCAACGGTGTCCGCACCATTGTAAAAAGTCAAGACGGGCGGCACAACGACGCAGCCGTAATCGGCTGCTTCCTTGATATTGCGCAGATGGATGCGGCTCATTGGCATCTCGCGCGGCACGATGACGACTTTCCGGCCTTCCTTGAGGCAGACATCCGCCGCCCTCAGCAAAAGATCGTCCGTGTAACCGCTGACAATACCGGCCACCGTCTTCATGCTGCAGGGAATGATGATCATGCCGTCCGTCTCATAAGAGCCGCTCGAGATTGACGCTGCCAGATTCGCGTTGTCGTGCACAACATCGGCAAGTGCCCTGATTTCCTCGAGACTGACGTCCGTTTCATAAGGAAAAGTCACGGCCGCCCCCTTCGTGATGACAAGATGTGTCTCCACTTCGGGCAGCTCATGCAGCGCCTTTAAAAGCGCATACCCCATGATGACGCCGCTCGCCCCTGTTATGCCGACAATCAGACGCATAAACGCGCCTCCCTTCTTCTATCGCTTCGTATCTTCCTGTATCTGCCTCTATTTTACCATAGATACACGGAAGAAAGAAGGGGCAAAAACGTCTCAGGCCCGAGGCGACTTCTGCCAGACGGAGACAAGCTCTTTTGCCGCGGCTGCGGGGTCCTTTGCACCTGTCACGGCGCTGACGACGAAAAAGCCATCCACACCGGTTTTCTTGAGCTCCGGCAGGTCTTTGGCTTTGACACCGCCGCCGACGACGACCGGCACAGGGCTGATTTCATGCAGTTTTGTGAGTTCTTCGAAGCTGCGCGTGATGATATGGCCGTCAAGGTCGCGGCCGCAGTCTTTCTTTGTCGGCGTCTCATGCAAGGGGCCTGCGCCAAAATAGTCAATGTCTTTCGTATCGGCATGACGGACATAATCGAGAAGTTCATGCGTGCGCGCTGAAAGTCCGACAACAGAGTCCGGGCCAAGCAGTTTGCGGCAGACTGAAACAGGGATGTCACTCTGGCCGACGTGAATGCCGTCAACCTTGATGCCTGCGTCGCGTGCGGCGAGCACGACGTCAAGGCGGTCATCGACGAGGAGGACCACTTCCTTCTCCCTGCCCAAGTCCTTCAAGACCGCGGCAGCTTCGCCGCAAAGAGCGATAAGCTCCCGGGCCGAAGCTACTTTTGAACGGATCTGCAGGCAGGTAAAGCCATTTTCCACCGCCGCCCGTATGACATCCTTGACAGGACGTCCCAGTGTATTCTCAGGCCCCACGACAAAATAGGCCGAGATATCGAGTTTTTCACGCATATTCATTTTGCTTCATCCTCTTTATTTTCTTCTTTAATTTTCTTTTCCAGACGCTCGAGCTTGCCATGCATCATGTCGGTATAGCCCGGCCGGATATCGGCCTTGAGCACGACTTCCGTGCGGATGCCCTTATCCGCGAGGACCATCGTCGCGCGTTTGACGACGTCCATGACCTCGTCCCATTCGCCCTCGATTTCCGTAAACATCGAATTCGTGCGGTTCGAAAGTCCCGACTCGCGGATGACGCGCACGACTTCGCCGACATAAGCAGACATTTCTTCGCCTGTGCCGCAGGGCGCAATGGCCACGGCAATCAATGTATTCATGAAGATCCTTCTTTCCTATTATAATAGTCTTCCCGTCTCAAACCATATGAAACGGATTTCCCGCAATCTCCTCGGGTTTCGCCTGATAAAGCGCATCGAGGAAGTATTTTTCAAAAGTGCCTGGGCCGGCTGCCTGCTCTTCTGCCCTGCGGCCTGCGAGATTATATGCCTGCACAGCTGTCAGCGCCGCGATGAACGGCGATGCTTCGGCTGCATAAACAGCGGCAACACCGCCTAAGGAGCAGCCCGCTCCCGTGATTTTCGTGAAGAACTCCGAGCCGCCTTCACTCATGACAGTCGTCTGCCCGTCCGTCACAAGGTCCTGCTCACCGGAAACCGCCACTGCCCCATGAATGAACGATGCCAGTGCTTCCGCCGCCGGCCGCGCCGATTTGACGCTGTCCGTCGCATCGACGCCGCGCACGCCGGCTTTCTGCAGGTTCTCTACGAGGCCCCAAAGATTTGCGAGAGCGATGATTTCCGAGGCATTGCCGCGCACAATGGCAGGCGGCAGGGCGCGGAAACACTGCAAAAGGCCCTCTCTGAGGCTGCCGATGCCAATGCCCACAGGGTCGAGAACCCACGGCTTCTTATGCGCGCGCAGAGCTCTTGCCGTGCGCGGCAGTGTTTCGGCATAAAATGGCATCAACGTGCCCATATTGATGTAAAACGCAGAGCCAGCTGCTGCCATGCCCTCCCCTTCATCCGGCAGATAGACCATGGCGGCCGAACCTCCGGCCGCGAGCTGGGCATTGGCTACGAGATTGATGGTCACCGTGTTCGTGACAGACGGCACGAGCGGACAGTCTTCCTTGGTACGCTGTACGGTCTCCCTGATTTTTCCCCGAATCGATTCCATTGTCTCTTTCATTTTCTTTTCGTCTATTTCTTCTCTCTGCTTCAATCCAAACGCCTCCTGAAAACAATCTTTATATTTTTCATCATCATGACAAAAAGCCCGCCTGTTGGCGGGCCTTCTTAAGCATCTCAATTTGCTCCCTACGCTGGTATTAACACAACAGGTTCTAAGGGTCAGGCTTTTGCCTTCTCAACACAAGGTTCCCCCGCAAAGTATTTTATTTTTCGCATCAGCCCGCCAGCGGCAGTTCAGTTGCCTTGGCATTGGCCAGAATCTCGGCTGGAACTTGCACATCCTCCAGGGCATTGAAGTCCCTGCCCTGCAGATGCAGGTCAACCGTGCTCTCACGGATTTCCTTCAGCATCTTATCGCGTTCCGAACGCGGCATATCGCGCCGTTTGACGATGATAGAAGCAGCCTTGCGGATGGGCTCGGTCAGATTGGCATGAACATCGGTCAGCAGGTTCTTTTCGGTATCAATCGTGACCGTATAAGTGAAGTCCGGCAGACTGCGGCAGATTTCCTCCGTCGTCTTCTTCATATTCTCATCCTTGCTCATGGGCAGCAGCTGCTCCTGCAGCAGTTTGCCAAAGGCCTTGCCGTCGACCGTCACCAGATAAGTCTGGCAGCTGCCGTCTTTGACGCCAAACTGCACATCCTTAGCGAGGTCCATAAAGCCATTCGTAAAGGCTGCAGACCAGAAATCGTTGACCTTCTTATCATTTGCCTTGCGCGGCGTAATGGATTTTTCCCATTCGCCATGCCCGAGCTTGCAATAAAAAGCAGTGGCTTTCTCCGTCTCGCGGATATAATAGGAAATCTCACGCTCAAAAGCCGGCGCCCCCGGCAGGATAAAGGTGATATTCATGCTGCCCTTGGCGCGCGTATACGGCTCGGACACAAAGGTAATATGGCTGGCCATGTTGGCACTGCCCGCCGGAGCCGATGTGGCAAGGTCCATATCATAAGTCCCGTTCTTCACTTCCGACAGATGGTCAAAAGCATCGTCAAGAGAAGCTTTCGCCGCCGGCAAAACAGCAGCTGGCTTGCTGCCGGCCTTATCTTTCTCTTCTGTCTTTGTTTCTTTTTCTTCCTGTGCCTCTTTTCCTTCAGACGTCTTTACTTCTGCCGCCTCATCTGCTGCAGATGCTGCCGTATCCGGCTTACCTGCCTCTTTCACATCCGAAGCCGATACAGCGTTTTCGGGTGCTGCCGCTGTGATTTGGGTTTTCCCAGCTGTCACAGCCGGCGCAGCCCCTGCCGGCGTCATGCCGTAAGGCGCAATAAGAAATGCCATACTGCACAGAGCGGTCATAATTGCTTTTTTCTTCCCCATTGCGAATTGCATGATATCTCACTCCTCTATTCCCTGCAGCCCGCAGAACCATCTGCGGCACTGCTTTGATTTTGATACTGTATGATATTCTCTAAAAAAATAGAAAAATCCTTCCCGAAAGAAGGATTTCCTTTATTTCTTTATTTTTATGAACGGGAAGAATGTCTCAGGCTAAATGGTTCAGGAAATTCTGCATCATGATTTTGCCCGTTGGCGTCAGAATGGATTCTGGATGGAACTGGATGCCCTCGATATCCTTTTCCTTATGGCGCACGCCCATGATGGTGCCATTTTCCAGTTCACTCGTGACTTCGAGACAGTCCGGCAGGCTCGCGCGGTCAATGATCAGCGAATGATAGCGGCCGACTTCGATGCCCTGCGGCAGTCCCTCGTAAAGGCCTTTGCCGTTATGGCGAATGGGCGAAATTTTGCCGTGAATGATCTCGCCGGCCCGCACGACCTTGCCGCCGAATACCTCGCCGATGGCCTGATGCCCAAGACAGATGCCGAGAATCGGCACTTTGCCGCCAAGCTCACGGATGACATCTTCGCTGATGCCCGCATCCTTCGGCACGCCGGGGCCCGGTGAAATCACGATGCCCTCGTAGTTTTTGGCTGCAATCTCTGCGACGGTCGTCTTATCGTTGCGGATGACCTCGACTTCAGCACCGAGCTCTGCGAGCAGCTGGTAGACATTATAGGTGAAGGAATCGTAATTATCTAAAAGCAACAACATCGTTTTCGACCTCCTCCACAACTTCAAACAGGGCTTTCGACTTCTGCAGGATTTCCTGATATTCTTTCTCCGGCACGGAATCGGCGACAATGCCGGCACCGGACTGGATGACAGCAGTATCATCGTTCTCAATGCGCATCGTGCGCAGCGTAATGCACATATCCATATTGCCGCAGAAATCCATATAACCTACTGTGCCCGAATACGAATTGCGCTTGACGGGCTCGAGTTCATGGATGATTTCCATCGCACGCAGTTTGGGCGCGCCGCTGACGGTGCCGGCTGGGAATGTCGCACGGAGAACATCCATCGGCGTATAACCCTTCTTGAGCTTGCCGACGACCTCGGAAACCATGTGCATGACATGGCTGAAATACTCGACTTCGCGAAGCTTCGTCACGCGCACGCTGCCCGGCTCGCTGATGCGGCCGATATCATTGCGCGCGAGGTCGACGAGCATCGAATGCTCCGCACATTCCTTCGTATCGCCCTGCAGGTCTTTTTTGAGGGCTGCATCTTCGGCCGCATCTTTGCCGCGGCGCCGCGTGCCGGCAATCGGGTACGTGTAGACGCTGTCGCCTGCGACCTTGACGAGCATCTCCGGCGATGCACCGACGAGCTTAACAGGGCCGAAATTGAAATAAAACATGTACGGTGACGGATTGACCTGACGCAGCCGGCGGTAGAAGTGGAAGCACGGCTTCGTGATTTTTTCACGGAACTGGCGTGAGGGTACAACCTGAAAAATATCACCGGCAAAGATGTAATCCTTGGCTTTATGAATGGCATCAAGAAAATCCTGCGGTGCCCTGCCAAATTTCTTGAGAAAATCGATTTTCTCTCTCGGCTTCGTTTTCGGCGCTGCCTGCGGTGCGAGCGGCGCTGCGAGCTTTGCCTCAACTTCTTCTATCTTTTCACAGACCGCATCATAGGCTTCATCAGCATCGCGTCCCTTCGTATCGGCCAGACAAATGAGGCGCGCATTGTTGTGCAGGGCATCGTAGACCACAAATACACGGCAGATCATGAACTGCCCTAAAAGTTCTTCATCCCCAAGCTCCATGCCGCGCACACGGTCAAATGTTGCGACGATATCGTAATTGAGGTAGCCAACCATGCCGCCGTTTGCGAGTGGCAGCGAGGCATCCTCGACAGCGGGCTTGAAGCCCTGCATGTACTGCTTGATGGACTTGACCGGCTCGCCCATGATGCATTTCATCAGACCGTTCTCATTGATCATCAGCTTATCTTTGAAGACCTGCAGACGAGCAAAGGGCTCAGCACCAATGAAGGAAAAACGGCCAAACTGCTGATGTGTCGTATCGACCGATTCCAGAATAAAGCCCTTCTTTTCCCCGACTAATTTATAATAGACGGAAACCGGCGTATCGAGGTCCATATTGATTTCTTTTGCCACAGCGATGAGATTCGTCTCCGCGGCCAGCTTGCGGAAGTCTTCCCGCGACGGCTTGATTTCCATGATACTCTCCTTCTTCCTGTTATTTTTCAGCCGCATCAGGCATGCTTGCCATATTTTTCATCAAGAGCCGTGCGCATGGCGTGAATCAGCTGCATAGCATCGTCGAATTTGCCATCGAGCAGGCGTTTTACCACGGCACTGCCGACAATGACCGCATCGCTGTGAGCTGCCGCATCCACTGCAGCTTCCGGCGAACCAATGCCAAAACCAACAGCCAGCGGCGTATCCGTGAATTTGCGCGCTTTTTCGCAGACCCTGCCAATCGTGCTGTAATCGATTTTCTTGACGCCCGTGACGCCGTTGTTGGAAACACAGTAAATAAAGCCCGTCGCGCCCTTGCACGTCTCGGCCATGCGTGCTTCCGTCGTGCCCGGCGTGATGAATTCAGCCAGATGGAAATCGTGCGCCGCGCAGATTTTGCGCATGTCGCCGGATTCTTCATGCGGCACATCCGGCACAATGACGCCGTCCATGCCCGCTTCTTTGAAGTCCGTGACAAAACGCTCAAAGCCGTAATGATACATATTGTTGATATAGCCCATGCCAATCAGCGGAATATCGGAGAATTTACGGATTTCACGCACGATCTCGAGCTCTTTTTTGAGCGTCATGCCGTTTTTGAGGGCCACGACCGAAGCTGTCTGGATGACGGGGCCGTCGGCCATCGGGTCCGAGAACGGCAGGCCGAGCTCGATGACATCAGCACCGGCCTTTTCAGCTTCGCGGACGGCCTTTAAGGTCGTTTCGACGTCGGGCGCACCGGCCGTAATATAAATGAAGATTCCTTTTTTACCGGCTGCCTTGAGTTCAGCCATTTTTTTATCTAAACGCGTGCTCATCACTCAATATCCTCCCCAAGTACTTTTGCTACCATCTGTACGTCCTTATCACCGCGGCCCGAGAGCGTGACGACGACGGCTTCGTCCGGCTGCGTCTGCGGCATCAGCTTATCGAGATACGCCAGTGCATGCGAGCTCTCCATCGCTGGAATGATGCCCTCGACTTTCGAGAGTCTCTGGAACGCATCGAGGGCTTCCTGGTCCGTGACCGAAACGTATTTGACGATGCCCTTGTCTTTATAATAGGAATGTTCCGGTCCGACACCCGGATAGTCAAGGCCGGCCGAAATGGAATAGGCTTCGACGACCTGACCGTCGGGGTCCTGCAGCAGATAGCTGAATGCGCCGTGCAGGATGCCCGGCTCGCCGGCGCCCGACAAAGTCTTGGCATTGTCCGTCGGCGCTTCGCCGCGGCCGCCTGCCTCAACGCCGAATTTCTTCACGGACGGGTCATTGCGGAAATCGTAGAACGTGCCGATGGCGTTGCTGCCGCCGCCGACGCAGGCTAAGAGGTAATCCGGCAGTTTGCCGATTTTCGCGATGGCCTGTTCGCGGATTTCTTCCCCGATGACCTTCTGGAAGTCGCGGACAATCGTCGGATACGGGTGCGGGCCGACGGCCGAACCGATGATGTAATGCGTGTCCGTGATATTCGTCGCCCAGTAGCGGATGGCCTCACTCGTCGCGTCCTTCAAAGTGCCTGTACCCGAGGAAACCGGAATGACCTTGGCACCGAGGAGCTTCATGCGGAACACGTTGAGTTTCTGGCGCTCGACATCGAGAGCCCCCATGAACACATGGCATTCCATGCCGAAGAGTGCGGCAACCGTGGCCGAAGCGACGCCATGCTGGCCGGCGCCCGTCTCGGCGACGATGCGTTTCTTGCCCATGCGCTTAGCAAGCAGCGCCTGACCAAGAGCATTGTTGATTTTATGCGCGCCCGTGTGCAGCAGGTCCTCGCGCTTGAGGTAAATCTTCGCGCGGCCGTAGTATTTTGTGAGTTTATCGGCATAATAAAGATTGGTCGGACGGCCTGCATATTCGCGCAGGTACGTCTTGAATTCATTCTGGAAATCCGGGTCATCTTTATATTTCTTATAGGCTTCTTCCAATTCATTGAGTGCCGGCATGACGATTTCCGGTACGTACTGTCCGCCAAATTTACCAAATCTGCCCTTCGTGTTCATGTGATTTCTTCCTTTCTATCTAAAAACTTGCTTAATTCAGGCAATCTCTCCTGCATGTTCCTGCTGAGGCATGCCAGACTCAATCAGGAGACGCGTCTGGAGGCCAACATCCTCAGCCCTTACGAGCCCCTCGCCGACGAGGATGCCGTCGCAGCCGGCTTCGTGAAGCTTCCTCGCATCCTCTGCCGTGAAGATGCCGCTTTCACTGATGAGGGTGCGGTTCTTATCGGCATAAGGCAAAAGCTCTAATGTCTGTTCAATCGAGGTCGTGAACGAGACGAGATTGCGGTTGTTGATGCCGATGAACTCCGCCGGCGTCGCGAGGGCCGCTTCCATGTCGCGGCGGTCATGCACCTCAATGAGGGCATCCATGCCTAACGACCAGGCCGTGTAGAGGAATTTTTTGAGTGTCTCCGGCGTCAGGATTCTCGCAATCAGCAGCACGGCGTTGGCGCCTAAGAGTCTTGCCTCATAAATCTGATACTCATCGATGACGAAATCCTTGCGCAGAAGCGGCAGCTTGACCTCGCTGCGCACCTTGCGGAAATCCTCATTGCAGCCGAGGAAATGCGGGTCCGTATGCACGGACAGCATGCTCGCGCCGTTGTCCTCGTAGATATGGGCGAGCTCGACGACGGAATGATTGCGGCAAAGCCGGCCCTTGGCAGGACTTTGAAGCTTGCATTCCGCGATGAGGTTCCACGGCTGACGGCGGAACCGTGCTGACATCTCGAAATTCCCGCAGACGAGCCGGCGCTTGACTTCGTCGAGCGGCAGCTCTTTTTTGGCTTCGGCCACGATATCTTTTTTCTTTTCGACAATCTCTGCTAAAATATCCCGCAATTTCAATTCCTCCTGCTGTGTTCATTGATTTCATGCACCTTCGCCATGAATGAGGCGATGCGCGCGGCCGACTTTTCTTTGTGGACCTCGAGGCTGCCCGAGACATCGACGGCAAACGGATGAAAAGTCTGCTCTACCTCGCCGACATTGGCCTCACTGATGCCTCCGGCAATCAGTACCGGCTTTTTAACCGCCGCGATTTCCTGCTGTGCCTTCTGCCAGTTGAACGAGGTTCCCGTGCCGCCGGCCTCCCCCGGCCGGTAAGCATCGACGAGAATCATGTCTGCAGGGAAGGCGTTCGCAGCGTCAGCGGAAAAACCATCGCCGTAGCGGTAGGCTTTGATGACCGGCCGCCGAATCTCTCTGGCATAACCGGCATCCTCATGGCCATGCAGCTGGACAAAATCGAGCTGACACCGCGCAGCAATCGCATTGACCACCGCAGGGTCCGCATCGACGAAGACGCCGACTTTTTTGACCTTCTGCAGGGCCTGACTGATGTTCGCTGCCTCGCGGGGCTCGATGAAGCGGTGACTGTGACGCCAGAAGATGAAGCCGATAAAATCTGCGCCAGCCTGTTCCGCTGCCTCAGCTGCCGCCAATGTCTTCATCCCACATAATTTTGCTTTGAGCATCTTTCCATCCCTCACAGTCTTTTGTCCATACCTATAAAATGACAATCAAAAAACCCCGCTGAGCATAATACTCAGCGGGGCGAAAATTCTTCGCGGTGCCACCCGTTTCAAACGGCCAATACAGAATAAGCCATTCCTCATTTCCGGTACGGGACTCCACATTGAGCCGATACCGTAGCCTTGTAACGGAGGCAGCCGTCCCAGCCTACTCTTTTTCTCTTCGATTTCGGTGGGCTCTCGCAGGACCATTCACAAAGCATATCACGCCGCACCTTGCACCAACCGGCGGCTCGCTGTAGAGATAGTGGCTTGGCTACTATTTCCTGTTCGATGATTTAGTGTAACTTTGTTAACTTGTTGATGGCTATTATATTACTCGCCTTCCGGCAGGATGTCAAGTCCCTGCAGCAATTTTTTATTTATCAATTGGCCGCGCTGCTGCCATCTTCCGGCGCATCCATCATCGGGCCGCCCATCATGCCGCCTTCAGGACCGCCCTGCGGGCCATGTCCCTCCGGGCCGTGGCCATGGAATTTCTTCTGCAGAACATTGGCATCGACGCCGAGTTCCTTCGCCACATCGCCCCAGCGGTTGTTGATTTTCTTACGGTCGAGCACCGACTGGATATCTTTGCCCGAAGCCTTGGCCAAGGCTGCTGCGCAGTCGATGTCACGCGGCTCATAGCCTTTCTTAAGCAGACTCAGGGCTTTGCTCTCATCGATATCGCCATCCTGGCTCAGATGCTGTGCCGTCATTGACTGACGGACTTCTTTGACTTTTTCGCGTGTCACACCAAGAGACTCACCAATGTCACGCCAGTTCTTGTCATCCGTCTTGAGGGCCATGACTTCGTCAAAGGATTTGCCGCTGACCTTGGCAATCATAGCGGCCTGACCGATATCGCGGAAATCCTTCTTGTTCTCGATGGCGTTCTTGACCTGACTCTCGTCAACGCCGAACGTCTCAGCGATATGCTTAGCTGCCTCCGAAGCATCCATCTGCGGCATCTGTCCGTCAGGACGCTCCCCCTTGGCAAACATGCGGTGCTGTGCACCATCCTGGGACTGTGACTGTGCCGAAAGCACGCCAAAGCCGCCCGCCGTCAACACGAGGCCGGCCACAATGCCGGCAATCATCTTACGCTGTGTGATCTTCATATAATCCATCGCCTTTCTATTCAGCTCATTATCTTCTTGTTCATCTTATGGCTATAGTCTAACGGCTGCAATTTAAGTTGGCTTTAGCAAGGAATTAGAAATCGATTGAATTTTGCCCCGGAAAATATTCCTGAAGTTTATTTCAAAAAAACAAGGAAAAAAGGTACAGAATGTCGTATAATAATAAATGCAGGTTATTATGGGAGAGAGGTGACTATGATGACGGAACAGGAAATCGAAAAACTCGTTCAGGACAAGCTCAACGAAGCTTATAAGGAGAATGAGCCCCCGAAGAAGTTCTTCCTCACGGAAAATGGCCGTGGTGTCGTCGATGGCGGTGACATGTACAACGCAGTTGTAGAGGATGTCCTTCGCATCGTGCAGAAAGCCATGACGGAAACGCTCAAGGCAGCACTCAAAAAATAAGGTATAAAAAATCCGGCAGGAAATTCATCCTGCCGGATTTTTTGTGCTCAAAACCAAAGAAGGCAAAAGAAAAATCCGCAGATAAAATCTGCGGATAGTATTCTCGTATATACGATTAACGCTTCGAGAACTGGGAAGCCTTGCGGGCTTTCTTGAGACCGTATTTACGGCGCTCTTTCTCACGCGGGTCACGCGTAACAAAGCCAGCTTTTTTCAGAGCCGGACGGAGCTCAGCATTCATTTCCATGAGTGCACGGGTGATGCCGTGGCGGATTGCGCCAGCCTGACCCGTAACGCCGCCGCCGGCAACGTTAGCGATAACATCGTACTTATCAACCGTTTCCGTGAGGTTCAGCGGCTGACGAACGATGAGTTCGAGAGTCTTGAGACCAAAATACTCTTCCATGTCGCGACCATTGATCGTGACTTTGCCCTCGCCTGGAACCAGACGAACACGGGCAACGGACGATTTTCTGCGGCCAGTGCCGTAGTAGATGACTTCTGCCATGTGTTATGTTCCTCCCTTTCCAGATTAGCGGATGTTCAGCTCAAGCTTTTCCGGCTTCTGAGCTGCATGCGGATGCTCCGGGCCAGCGTAAACGCTGAGCTTGCGGTACATCTGAGCGCCGAGACGGTTCTTCGGCAGCATGCCTTTGATTGCATGCTCGAGAACGCGCTCCGGGAAGCGCTCCAGCATATGGCCAGCGGCCGTGAACGTCGTGCCGCCCTGGTAACCGGAATGACGGAAATACGTCTTATCCGTAAGTTTCTTACCCGTGAATTTTACTTTTGCTGCATTGATGACGATGACGTAATCACCCGTATCAACGTGCGGAGTAAAGGTCGGTTTATTTTTACCGCGAAGAACTTTTGCGACTTCAGCTGCGAGGCGGCCGACAGTCTGGCCTTCAGCGTCTACAACGTACCATTTGCGTTCGATATTGGATGCATTTGCCATAAACGTTGTCTTCATGCGATTTCCCCCCTAGAGTTTTTTCAGTATCAATTTTCCAAGTTCATGATGTATTGAAACAGGCTTCCGGGGCTAATGGAAACGCTCGTCCATGACATCACATAGAATTATTCTAAAGAAAAGCGGCGCGAAAGTCAAGGGATTTTTCGAGGAAAAAGAAAAATAATCCACAAGTCCCTGTGCATACCTCAGTGCTCCTGAAGATGCCCCGTGCCATTGATGAGTTCGACAGTTGTGCCGCTTTCTGTATAGGTGACGATATTAACAGCAGTGTTGAATTGGCGGATGGTCCAGACATACTTGAGGTCCATGTGCAGGGCTGCCGTCAGGATGGTGCGCAGGATGGCGCCGTGTGCGACAACAGCTACTGTTTCATCGGGATGTGCGGCCACGATTTTATCGATACAGGCGACAGCCCGCGCGCGAAGCTCCGGAAAACTCTCGCCATGCGGAATTTTTAAAATATCCGGATGCTGGAAGAAATTCTGCAGGGCATCCGGCCATTTGGCAACAATCTCATCGTAGGTCAGGCCTTCCCAATCGCCAAAATTGAGCTCACGCAGTTCTTTGCAGGGATGCACGGCAAGGCCAAAGCGCTCTGCTACACATCCCGCCGTCTTCATCGCCCTTTTGAGGTCGCTTGCGTAGACGGCTTCAACTTTATCGACAGGAAAATGCGCGGCAAGTTTTTCCGCCTGCTCAATGCCGAGCGGCGAAAGGGCAACATCCGTCTGCCCCTGATAGCGGCCGAGCACATTCCATTCCGTCTGGCCATGACGGATCAAAATCAATTTTGTCATATTCATTAAGACCCCCTAAGTCTTCTTATATGGTATTTTCTTTGGCAGCAAAAAATGACTGCCAGACAGAGAAAAGCCGGTCATTTTCCTCACGCGTACGCACAGCAAGCCGCAAGAAGCCCTTCTCGAGACCCGGATAATGACGGCAGTCGCGTATCAGGATATGATTTTGCCGCAAAAAGTCAATGAGCTCATCGGTATACCTTGCCCATTTGAGGCGGACGAACAGGAAATTGACACTCGGCCTATAGACTTTGACCTGACCGGACGCCCAGAGACTGCCGGCCAGATAATTCTTTTCCTCCGCGATGAACTCCTTTGTCGTTTTTTGATACTTCCTGTCATGCAGGGAAGCGGCACCGGCAGCCTGTGCAAGAAGATTGACATTCCAGACATCCTTAGCCTGCTCCATTTTTAAAAGCAGCTCCTCATTTCCCAAGGCAAAGCCAAGGCGCAGTCCCGGAATGGCGAAGAATTTCGTCAGAGAACGCACGAGCAGGATATTTTTATGTTTCGCAGCTTCCCGGCGCAGGGTGTAGAGCGATTCCTCCCTGCAGAAGTCGAGGAAGGATTCATCGATGAGCAGCTGACAGTCGAATTTAGCCAGTCCCCTTGCCAAAGACAGCATGTCTTTCTTGAGCAGGAGATTTCCCGTCGGATTGTTGGGATTGCCGAGAATCACACAGTCTGCCTTTTGGCGTCTTGCTTCCTGCAGAATTTTTTTCAGGTTGGGCTGAAACTGCTCGTTTTCCTCAAGATAGAAATAAAGAACCTCTGCACCCGCAGCCCTTGCCGCCCGCTCGTATTCGCTGAACGAAGGCACAGGCAGCAGGATGCGTTTCGGCCGCATCGTGAAAAAATACAGATAAAAAAGCTCTGCTGCGCCGTTGCCGCAGAGAAAATTCTCAGCCGGCAGCCGGTAGCGGGAAGATAATGCTGCGCGCAGTTCCCGCATCTCAGGGTCCGGATAATGGATGACATCGTCAAGATGCCGGAGCATCGCCTCACGCCCTCTGGGCGACATGCCCAAGGGATTGATATTCGCAGAAAAATCGAGCCATGGCTGCCCATCTGCCGATGATTCATAAATATTGCCGCCATGCACGAAATGACCTGCGTCCATCCTTATCCTCCTTCTTCTCCTCATTCGCTTCTATAAATATTTCAATACCGCCGGGACGCATTGCCGTGAGCCCGAGATGCGTGAGCTCAGGAAATGACCTCTGCAGAGCCGCAGCCGCCGCTGCGATTGCGCTTTTCTCCATATAACTTGGCCACAGCACACCGAGCACCGTACCGCTGTGCGCGGCTGTAAGGCCAAGAGCTCCCAAAGAACGAGCCTTTTTCAAAAAGGAACGCAGACAGGGCTTCGGCAGGACTTCATCCTGCCAGACAGCGCTCTGCGCGGCTGCTGCAGCCATCTCCCGTTCCCCCTGCCGCATTTTTAAAAGATACGGTCTCCAGTCCCTGTTCCGTTTCTGCAGTGCTGCTGTGTGGTAGCAGGCCTCCGTATCTACGGTGCCGCCCGTATCAAAAATGCTCAGCCGCAGATAGGGCAAATCCCGATAAACTGCCAAAATCCGGCCAGTTACCTGATTGAGACGGACGATATCCCTCAAAAAGACAGCATCGGTCGGCTCAATCTGCACAGCCAAAGACAAAATTTGCCGTACGGTCAGGGACCTTCGCAAGGCAAATGAGACCGCTGCTGCCACAGCGGCAATATCCGCACTCGATGATGCCATGCCCTTGCCCGGAGGAAGCTCTGACTGAAGCTGCAGCCCATACGGGAAATGGCGGCGGCCCAGCGCAGCCAGCGTCAACTGCAGGGCTCTTTCTGCCTTAGGGCCCAGCCCTCTTCTCTCCTGAAAAGCAGAAGATACAGAAACGGTCGTATAACGTGCAATGGGGCAGGTCACCAAAAAAGGCTCACCATACTGCCAGCCCTGCAGGAGTTCCCCGCAGGAGCCCGGCACCCTGACGCAAAAATCCATTTTCCTCACATCCATAAGAAACAGGCACTGCGGTCAAATGGCAGAAACGCAAAGAGATAAAAAATCACGAGTACGGCTGTCTCCGTTGTCATTTCGACGGCGCCGTAGACATCGCCCGTGAGACCGCCAAGCTTTTTACATGCATAACGCCCGAAAAAAAACGCCCAGAGAAGGCCGCCCAGCATGGCTGCCAAAGCCGCAAGGCCCCATGGAGCCGTAAACAGCAGCGTAGCTGCGAAACCGATAACAACGGCCTTCCTGTCAGCCATTTCAGCAAAGGCCCTGCCCATGCCCTCAGGCCGTGCATAAGGAAAATATGCCACGGCAAAGAGCATGGCCATGCGGCCGATAATAGGCATGACAAAGACGGCGATGAGCAGCACCGGCACGGGCAAATCGAGCAGGAGTGCCCAATCCATGAGCAGGATAACGCCGAACGCCACAACGCCAAATGAGCCCGTGCGGCTGTCCTTCATGATTGTCAGCATGCGTTCACGGCTGCGGCCTGAAAACAGCCCATCTATGGTATCCATAAAGCCATCGCAGTGCAGCCCTCCCGTCAATAAGATGGGCAGCAGCACTAAAACAGCCTTGGGAAAATAACCGGAAAGACCGAACAAGGCAAACAGCAGCAAGGCCGCCAAAAGATAGATTGCTCCCAGTACCACACCAACCAAAGGAAAAAACTTCGTACTGCGGCCAAAATCCTCTGTGGTCAGGTCTTTCTGATTGACGAGATGAATTCTGGTCAAAAACTGCAGGGCAGTCAAAAAACTACGCAAAATCTCTTCTCCTCTTTAATATCCCATACAGGTCAGCAGCGCATAAGCAAAAATCAGGAACAGCACGGTCGCCGTATACATCATGCGGATGGCTTCCATGATATGCTTGGGCGCCGTGGCCTCGATGGCCTCGCCCATATAAGCGCGGAACGTCTTCTTCCCGAAATACGAATTGATGCCGCCGAGGCGGATGTGCAGGGCCCCCGCCATCGTCGCTTCGGCATAACCGCCGTTGGGGCTCGGATGCTTATCGGCATCGCGGCGCATCATCTGCAGCGCATTTTTCGCATCAAATCCCAACAGCGAAGCTGCAATCACAAAAAGCAGGCCCGTAATGCGCGCAGGGATGTAATTGAGCACATCATCGAGCTTCGCCGCGGCCCTGCCAAAATACAAGTATTTTTCGTTCTTATAGCCAAGCATCGAATCCATCGTATTGGCTGCCCGATAAAGAAACGCGAGCGGCACACCGCCAAGCACAAAGAAAAAAAGCGGTGCGATAATGCCGTCAACCGTGTTTTCTGCAATCGTCTCGACCGTCGCACGGGCAATTTCCGCCTCGTCCAGTTTATCGGTATCGCGGCCGACAATCCAGCCGACCGCTTTGCGAGCCTTATCGATTTCTCCTGTAATGAGCAGCGCATAAATGCCGCGGCCGGCTTTCGCGAGACTCTTTGGCGAAATCGTAAAAGCCAGCAGCAATGCCTCGACGAATTCAACGCCCCAATCCCAAGGAATAAAATAGGCGAGCTGGATGATACCCGCTGCCACGTCATAGGTAACGAAGAGCACGAGCAGCACGAGAATGGACCCACAAAAGAATTTTTTATTATCGCTATCTTCCTTATTATAGTAGATGCGTTCCAAAAAGGAAATCAGCCGCCCAATCAGGACGACCGGATGAAACTTCGAGTGCGGATCGCCGATGATGGTATCGATGACAAAAGCCAGAATTGCAATATTCAAGCGTCTCCCTCCCTCTGCCTGCTCATCTCCGCCATGATTGCCCTGAGTTTTTCCATATCGAGAGATGCTTCGACAACATCGGCCAGATGCTCATAGGCCCGTTCCTTCTCCTGCCGGCGGTTTCGCTGTATCCTGAGGGGACGCAGGCCCTTGTGCAGGCGCAGCGTGTTGATGAGCTGGCGCCTGAAAGCATCATTGTCAAAGAGGCCGTGGATGTACGTGCCAAAGACAAGACCGTCGTCACTCAGTGCCCCATCCCAGCGGCTGACTTTTTGCCCTCCCTCCCGCGTGATGTAGAACGGATGGCGTACAGGCGCGAGAAATTCCGTCTCACCCATGTGGATTTCATAGCCTGCCATGTTCCGCCCCAGCAGGGTACAGCCCAAAAATTCAAGTCCGGGGCATTCTGCCTGAATCTGACGCGTATGCTTCGTCTCGGCAAACGTCGTCTTCATCGGCAGATAGCCCAGTCCTTTTACGGCATCATGCTCCGACTCCGTATGATGCGGGTCAGCGATTTCTTCGCCGAGCATCTGATAGCCGCCGCAGATGCCGATAAGCGGCGTTCCCTGCGCCGTACGTTCTTTTATGGCTGCAGCAAGACCGTGCTCCTGCAGATAAAGGAGGTCTTCTGTCGTATTCTTCGAGCCCGGCAGGATGATGAGGTCCGGCGAGCCAAGCTCTTCTACCGTTCTGACATAATGAACTTCAACATCCGGTTCAGCTGCCAGCGCATCAAAATCCGTAAAATTCGAGAGCTTCGGCAGCTGCAGGACGGCGATGTGAATTTCTGCCGCCGGCTTTTCCTGCTCGTGCTTTTCCTCCAACGAGACGGAATCCTCATCGTCAATGCCCATCTCTTCGATATACGGCACGACGCCTAAGACAGGCTTGCCCGTCTTCTTTTCCAGAAAGTCGATGGCCGGCGTAAAAAGCGAGACATCGCCGCGGAATTTATTGATGACCAGTCCCTTGACGAGGGCCCTTTCATCCTCGTCCAAAAGTTCCAGCGTGCCGACCAACGAGGCAAGGGCTCCGCCGCGGTCGATATCCGCGATGAGCAGTACGGGAGCCTGCAGGTATTTTGCCACGCGCATATTGACGATATCATGTGACTTCAAATTGACTTCAGCCGGACTGCCGGCCCCCTCGACGACCAGCGTGCCAAATTCACGCTGCAAACGGTTAAGAGCGGCTTTCACCGCATCAAAAGCCTTTAAGGAATAGCCTTTATGATATTCTCTTGCACTCATATTGCCAATGGGCCTGCCCTCGAGGATGACCTGCGACTGCGAATTGCCCGTCGGTTTCAAAAGGACCGGATTCATATCCACCATGGGCTCGAGACCTGCGGCCTCTGCCTGTGCGACCTGTGCCCTGCCCATCTCAAGGCCTTCTTTCGTAACATACGAATTGAGCGCCATATTCTGTGCCTTAAACGGTACGACACGCCTGCCTTGACGATGGAAGATGCGGCAGAGCGCCGTTGTCAGGATGCTCTTGCCGACATGGGAACTCGTGCCCATGAGCATGATGGATTCCAAAGAAGTCCCTCCTTAATACCTTGAAGCCTTAACCTTATATAATAGAAACAAACTTTTATTTTATGCGCAGCGGGATGCCGCAAAGCACGGCGTAAACTTCATCAGATGCGGCGGCGAGCTGCTGATTGGCAAGGCCTGCCAAATCCCGATAAAAACGTGCCAGACGGTTTTCGGGCACAATGCCCGCGCCGACTTCGTTGGTCACAAAAACCACCGTAACCTGTTCCGGAAGCATTTTAACCGCCTGAAGCAAACGGTCCATTTCCGCACGCGTCATGTTCTCCAGTTCTGCCTCTACAAGAGGTTCCTGCTGGCGGCAGAGCAGATTGCTCAAATACATCGTCACGCAGTCAAAGAGAATCGCATCGTGCGCTTTTCCCGCGTCGGCAATCGCCCGCTTTGCATTTTGCGGTGCCTCATAGGTCTGCCAGACGGCAGAACGGCGTTTTTGGTGCAGGGCCACGCGGTGCTTCATCTCTTCATCCCAGATTTCCGCTGTGGCGATATAAGCAGGATGCAGCCCCGCCTGCAGCGTGATTTTTTCCGCAAAAGCGGATTTGCCGCTGCGCGCGCCGCCCGTCACGAGGATCATTTTGCCCATGACGACGCGGCCTCCACGAAATGACGCGCTGCCTCAGGACAGCCTGCAAAGTGAAGATGAAGGTAGCTGCCAAGTACATTGCCCTTCATGCCGCCGGCCTCATAGACCTGACCATTGCGCGTCCTGCGAAAGGCAAACGGGCGCTTCTCCTGCACATCGTCCATCGAAAAATGGAATTCATGGCCGTGCAGTGTCGTGCCCTTTGCACCGAGGACCGTATCCTGCAGCATCTCGGCTTCGACATAGCCGACCATCTGCAGTTTTTCCGTCATATCGGCCGTTCCCTGAAGGATACCGCACATCGCAAATTCCCTGCCCTCAAAATCTTTCAGGGACTCCAAAAGGTACATATAGCCGCCGCACTCGGCATAGATGGGCATGCCCTTTGCGGCAGCTTCCTTGATGGCCGCACGCATCGCCTCATTTGCCTGCAGTTTTTCGGCAAACATCTCGGGGAAGCCGCCGCCGATGAGCAGTCCGTCCATCTCCGGCAGGGACGTATCGGACAGCGGACTGAACGGCACAAGTTCTGCCCCCATCATCTCCAAGACCTTGAGACTGGCCGGATAGTAAAAGGAAAAGGCCTCGTCCTTCGCAATGCCAATACGGCATTTTTTCTGCACATGTTCTGCTGCCAGAGGCTCCGGCACTTCAATGTCATCGGTCAGGCAGGCAATGTGCAGGATGGCTTCGATATCAAGGGACTTCGCTACAGCCGCTCCCATCGAATCAATCGTCTGCTGTTCACGCTCATTTTCGGCAGCCGGCAAAAGTCCTAAATGGCGTTCGGGCATATGCAGGGAATCATCGCGCCGCAGGGCGCCGAGCACCGGCATATCGATTTCCTTCATGGCCTGACGGATCATCGCCTCATGCGTCTCGGAGCCAAGGCGGTTTAAAATGACGCCGGCAAGATTGACCTCAGGGTCATAATCGCGGAAGCCCTTCGCAATCGCCGCCGCCGAAGCCCCCATCGACTTGACATCGAGTACGAGCACGACAGGAGCCTGCAGGATTTTGGCAATCTCCGCCGTCGAACTGATTCCCTCGCGTCCGCCATCGTAGAGTCCCATGACACCTTCAATCACGGCGATATCCGCGCCTTCCGATTCGGCAGCAAAAAGCCCCGAAAGATTTTCGCGCGGCACGAGCCAGCTGTCAAGATTATGGGCAGGACGGCCGCTGGCCATCGTGTGATAGCCGGGGTCAATGTAATCAGGACCGACCTTAAAGGACTGCACGACAAGCCCCTGCTCGCGCAGAGCTGACAAAAGCCCCGTTACAATCGTCGTTTTACCGGAACCGGACTGCGTTGCCGCAATCACCAGACGTGGAATCGTATAGCGCATGACAAACCTGGTATGTAAAACATAGAAGAATATAGTTAATATTGATTTTAACCATATTAGCAGGAGAGTTACATACCTCTCCTTTCTCAAACTTCTACAGATTTACTCATCGCCGTCAACATCAGTATTCCGATATCTCAATTAAAGAGGGAATCGCAGGGACTGACTCTGACGATATTTCATTGGCGCTAACCCACACCAATATTTGTATTTCTGTGTTAATGAATATACGTTTGTACCAAAGAAGGACGGAGCAGATACAGCAGATTCAGCACGGCGTTGGCATCGCGATTATTTTGGTAGCCGCATTCGTAGCAAATGTACTGATCATGACGCGTGCCGTGTTTCTGATTGCCATGCAGCGTAATCCTTTCCTCGCCAGTCTTTACATGACCGCAGGCCGCACAGCGCTGCGTAGAGGGATATGACTGGTCTGCAAGAACCAGTTTTCTGTCATACCATGTTGCTTTGTACTGCATCTGCCGTTTGAATTCGCCGAACAGAGACCGATGGACGCCTTTTGAGGCGATACCCATTTTCATGCCCTTGACATTTAAGTTTTCAATGGCAATTTCGTCATAGGCTTTGACGAGGTGTGTCGTGTATTTTGACAGAATATCATGCTGGATATTACGGGCCTTGGCATACGCGTGCTGAAGCTTGGTTCTCGCTTTCTCGTAGCGCTTGCTTTGCGTTCCCTTCACCATGCCATTCACGACTCTCTTTTTCGCCAGTACACGGCTATAATGGGCAATCTTCTCATATTGCCGGTTCAGACGGTCGGGCAGAATGATTGCCCTGCCTTCCAGGCTGTCAAAATGCGCGACATTGACATCGACAGCGTTGACTTTTCCCGTTTTGGGCAGCGGCTCTGTCTCTTCCTGATAAGTCAAGGCGGCGTAGTACTTGCCCTTTTCCTTAAAGAACGAACAGGTCTGCACTTCCGTCATCTTGAGCGTTTCAGAAGCAGTGACATCCTGCCACCAGCCGAGATGATGTTCCTTCAAATAATGATGAAGCATCCTTGGCTTGTCAAAACGGATTTTGCCATCGACAATCTTGATGCGGTCACTCTTGAATCCCTGACGGGGCGCCTTTTTCGACTTGAATGCCGGTTTTCCCCAGTCGGACTGAGCCTTGTCGAAGAAATTCTGCCATGCTTTGCCAAGATCCATACAGGTCAGGGCGACAATACGGGCTGAACGGTACGTTTCCCAATCGGCCTTATCTTCCAGCAGCTCTTTCTTGACCGACTGCCAGCATGGTGCTGGATAGGCACGAAGCAATTCCTTTTCTTCGGATGTCAAGGCAATGCTTTTATCCTGATGGCTTTGCCGAAGCTTCTGCTTTAGCTCAGAGGGAAGCATGATGCTGCGAATGTCATACATCATCTGCCAAATGGCAAGTGCCTGATTCCAGATGTACCGGCGATAGTCGCAGAGACTGTCAAAATACGCACGCATTTCGCTTGTGAGCCTGAGCTCGACAATCTGCGTCTTAATGGCTTTCATCTTTCTCACCCTTCAAAGATTCATCTTCTTTGATCTTTGTCGAATACTTTCTAAGGCCATACAATCGACAAGAGAAAACATGAATGATGGAAACAAGATCATCCACGAGCTCCTGTGTCGGTGAACTCTCTTTGTCATTCAGAGCAATGAGCTGCGTCTGGTGATTTTGGCAAAAATGCTCAAAATATTCGTAGCCAAACCGGATGAAGCGGTCCTTATACGTTATGTAAATCGTACCGACTTCATTGCGCTCCACAGCTTCCAGTAAATCCAGCCATTTCTTGCGTTTATAGTTCAGCCCGCTGCCGAAATCCTCAATAATCTCATCCAGAATAACACCTTTGCCATTGGCATAGGCTTGGATAAAATGGATTTGATTCTTCAGATCATCTTTTTGGCTGCGTGTAGAAACACGGACATAAGCCACTGTTTTCCGATGACTTGCAGTCGATTCGCCAATGTAATCGAGGTACTGCTCTTCCGTATAATAACGTCTGCCTGTCGGGGTTCGATAAGCAGGAAGTTTTTGCCTGCGGTCCCACTCCTGAAGGGTTCGGACGGTTACACCTAATTTTTCCGCCATTTCCTTTGGTTTGTACACTGCCATAATATTCACCTTCTATCTCTCAGCTTATCCTGCTATGAATATTATAGCATTAATATCTATTTTATTCTATTTTTTCATTAATCATTTAATTCCTCCTGAATCATCTCAAATGCATTTGGCAAATCTTACACAAGAACTTTCAAAAATGTTATCAAAACGGTCAGCCGCGGTCGTTATCAATGAGATACATCATCGCATTGACTGCTGCAGCTGCAATCGGGCTGCCACCTTTCGTGCCCTCGACCGTGATGTACGGGACAATGCCGTTTTCAGCCAATGCCTTTTTCGCATCCGCTGCCCCGACGAAGCCGACAGGGATGCCGACAATGCAGGCAGGACGCACGCCTTCTTCTTTTATGAGACGCAGAACCTCGAAGAGGGCCGTCGGTGCATTGCCAATGGCCACAATGCTGCCCGTAAGGGCCTCGCCAAAACTCCGCATGGCCATGAGCGAACGCGTAACCCCCTGCTTTTTCGCCTCAGCCGCAATTTCAGGGTTGGCAATGCGGCAGTGCACCGTGCCGCCAAAGGATGTGAGCTTTCTTTTATTGATGCCCGTGCGGACCATCTCGACGTCTGTATAGATATCGCAGCCATTTTGAAGGGCCTCCATGCCCTTTTTCACGGCATCATGCGCCACGCGGATAATGGGCGCATATTCCACATCGCCGGCAGCATGGATGATGCGCGCATAGACCTTCGTTTCTTCCGGCGAAAGATTCAGGCCCTCAAGATACGGCGCGATGATCTCCATGCTGCGGTTTTCGATTGCCATCGGCTGTTTGATAAAATCCATCACAAACCCTCCAAAAATGAAAGTACATCCTCATAGCGGTGTACGAGATGTTCATAAGCAAGCACCGGCCTGTCGATGACAATGACGGGCAGGCCGAGTTCCTCTGCTGCCAGAATCTTTGTATCAGTCCCGCCAATGGAGCCGCTGTTCTTCGTCACAATGGCATCCGCCTTGTACTTCAAGAATAACTCCCGATTGAGAGCTGTTGAAAAAGGTCCCTGCAGCGCGACAATCTGCTTGGGCTGCAGGCCTAGTTTTTCACAAAGCCCGATGACCTCAGCTGTCGGCAGGACACGGGCCGTCAGAACGGCATCCTGCAGGACTTTTGCTTCCGTGAATTTCTGCAGATTGCGGCTGCCTGTCGTCAAAAATATATGTTTCCCGCAGGCTGCCGCTGCCAAAGCGGCCTCTTCATAGGAATGCACCACTTGAATTTTTTCATACGTAAGTTCCGTAAGCGAGCGTTCATAGCGGAGGTAGGGGATATGGCAGCTATGGCAGGCAGCCATGGCATTTTTTGAGACCTGCACGGCATAGGGGTGACTCGCATCGACAAAGCAGCGGATATCGTGTCCCCTGAGGTACGTCTCAAGGGCTTCTTCATCGAGCGGTTTTTCATTGATGACAAGTTTTTTGCCGGCTGAAGCGGCTAAGAGCTGCTCCCCGTAATGACTGACGACAGAAGCCGTCACTTCATATCCTTTATCTAAAAGGATTTTTACGAGCTCCCTGCCGTCCTGCGTGCCGGCTGCGACAAAAATCATAACCCCGCTTCCTTTCTGCCGTAACCGCGCGGCGTCAGCATCCAGCCTTCTTTGACATACGTCTGCGAATTGCCGATGATGACGAGCGAGAACATATTGATTTCCTCTTTTGTGAAATCCGCGAGCGTCGAGATGACCTTATGCTCTTCAACACGGCTTGCTGCCGTCACGATGCCGACCGGCGTCTCAGGACTGCGGTATTTGAGCATGATCTCGCGAATCTCCTCGATGTGATGTACGCGTTTTTTGCTTTTGGGATTGTAGAGTGCCACGACAAAATCGCCGGCGGCAGCCATTTCCGCGCGCCTCTTGATGAGGTCCCATGGCGTCAGGAGGTCCGACAGGCTGATAACGGCAAAATCGTGCATGAGCGGCGCTCCAAGGACCGACGCTGCCGCATTGACCGCCGAAACGCCGGCAACCGTACCGCCAAAGATGGGACGTTCTGCTTTTTCCCGCTGCAAAATGAGCTCCAGGACCAGCCCTGCCATGCCGTAGACGCCAGCATCGCCACTTGAGACGACAACTGTTTCTTTGCCGGCAGCCGCATGCTCAACGGCCATGCGGCAGCGGTCGATTTCCTGCATCATGCCCGTGCCGATGACTTCTTTTCCTGCAAGAAGCGGCTCAATCAGGCGTATATACGTCGTGTACCCCGCGACGACTTCCGCATGCTCAATGGCTTCCCGCGCACGCGGCGTCATGTCGAAGAGACTGCCCGGACCGATTCCGACTACCGTGATTTTTGCTTTTTCTGCCATACGAGTGCCACCGTCACTTTCTCAAATCTTGTTTTGCCGAGCGCCAAACGCCCGCTTCCTGCAGCGGCCAGAGCCGCCGCTTCACAGACATTGCCCACGCCAATCGTCTTTTGGACAAACGCAGACTTCTGTAAGCCATAGCGGTAAATGATGGTATTCAACGCATCATTATCATAAAAAAGGAGCGGCAGGCCGAGCTTGGCAGCCGTTTCCTGAAGGCCCTGCTCCCGTTCCTTGAAAACAGTCGAAGCGATTGCCGTCACAGCCTGCAGAGGCAGACCGATTCTCTGCACAGCCTCTGTCAGTGCCTTTTGGATTTCTGCTGCCGTGGTATTTTTGCGGCAGCCGAGCCCGGCAATCAGCCGCAGCGGCCGCAGAAAAAGCCGGCCCGTGCGTCTTCGCCACTTTTCCTCGCCGCTGATGATGACCTGCAGATTCTCTTCCCGCTGCTCCGCCAAAGAAATATCCTCAGGGAGGATTCCCTGCCTTCTGAGTTCCTGCTCATAAAAAGCAGTCAGCGGGCAGGCAGGGTCTATATAATAGGAAGGAATTCTTCCTTCGAGCAGGGCACTGTTGATGATACGGATTTCCTCATGCGGTTCGGGAAAAAGCCCCAGCCTGCCGGCAAGAGCGTCCGGTGCCGGAATTCCCTCCACATCGGTCGCCGTCGTGATGACCGCTTCAGCATCAAGGGCCATAGCCAGCCGCCGCGCAAGGTCATTGGCACCGCCCACATGCCCCGATAACAGGCTGATGACGTATTCCGTCCGTTCATCGAGCACGAGCACGGCAGGGTCTTCCAGCTTGCTCTTAAGGTACGGAGCCAGCGTGCGCACGACAATGCCCGCTGCCATAATGAAAACCAGCGCCTCATAACGCGAAAAATTCTCGGCCACAGCCGTTTGTAATTTTTCAAAACAAGAAGCTCCGGCCAGCGGGTGACGTTTGCTGACAAAGAGGTCTGCCTCTGTGCCGAGTGCCAGACAGACGCGTCTGGCCGCCAGCGTCCCCTGAGCCGTCAAAGCAAATACAGCCGTTCTCATTTGCTGGCCTTTCGGAACATATGCGAAAATTCCGGTGCGTAGAGACGCGATGGCTCATAAACAGCATCAAGGCACTGTCCGACGACAATCATCGCCGTGCGGTCAATCGGATCCTTTGCAACTTTTGCACAGATATCTGCGAGCGTGCCGCGCACGATTTTCTGCTCTGGCCACGAAGCTTTCTGCACGATGGCGATGGGCGTATCCTTTGCATAACCGCCGGTCAGGAGTTCTGCCACGACCTTATCGAGCATTGCAATCGAAAGAAAAATGCACATCGTAGCCTGATGCTCCGCGAGGCTGTGCAGTTTTTCGCGTTCCGGCACCGGTGTGCGTCCCTCCTGACGCGTGACGATGACCGTCTGCGAAATGCCCGGCAGCGTGTATTCCTGCTTCAGGGCTGCGGCCGTGGCGAGAAACGAGCTGACGCCCGGCACGACATCGTAGGCAATTCCGCGTTTCTTAAAGGCATCCATCTGTTCCTGAATGGCCCCATAGATGGCGGGGTCGCCCGTATGCAGGCGCACGGTCATTTTGCCGGCCTTTTCTGCTTCCACGATGACCTCAATGACTTCAGCCAGCGTCATATGCGCAGAATTATAGACAGCAGCATCCTTTTTACAATAATCGAGCAGTACAGGATTGACCAGCGAGCCCGCGTAGATGACGACATCGGCCTCTTGCAGATAACGCTGCCCCTTGACCGTGATGAGTTCCGGGTCTCCGGGACCTGCGCCAACGATATGAACCATGCAGCTACGCCTCCTTTGTGCACGTAATGATATAGATAAGATTCTGAGCCTGTGCCATGTCATAGGGACCGACGCGGCGCAGGCGGTTTACCTGCACGGAAACAGCTTCATAGCGGTAAAGGTCTTCGTGCTCATGAAGGTACGCAAGGGACTCTGACAGAGTCTGCACCGTAATGCAGTTAAACACCAAACGTCCCCCCGGCCGCAGTTTGACAGACACGGAGTCAAGCACCGCGCCCAATTTGCCGCCGCTGCCGCCAATCAGGATGACATCCGCATCCGGCAGGGCCTCCATGCCCTCCGGTGCTTCTGTCTCCATGATGCTGAGATTATGCACAGCAAAATGACGGCGATTGGCCTCAATCAGGACGGCCGCCTCTTTTTTGCGTTCCAGTGCATAAACATGGCCCTCCGGCGCCAGACGTGCCGCTTCAATCGAAAGAGAGCCTGTCCCAGCCCCGATATCATAGATGATATCATGGGGCTCGATGCGGGCTTTTGCCAGCGTCAGGATGCGGATTTCCTGTTTGGTCATCGGCACTTTGCCGCGGATAAATGCTTCATCTTCAATGCCCAGCTGCATGATATTCCTCCTCGTCAGCCCTGCTCAGCGTTTTCTGCTTTTTCGTCCATCACAATGAGGATGCCGTTTGCGACTTCCGGCAGGGCCGCAGCCCCGCCAAGGGTCGTTTCCACAATGGATTCATCCGCATAAGAAAGGCGCGCACAGATGAAAAGGCGCGTCTTTTTTGGCCAGCCATGCGCCATGAGCACAGCCGGTATCGTCTTCGATGTGTATTTCCGGTCTGTCAGCATACCGGCCAGACAGCCCGGCTCATACGTTAAATCCTGTTCTTTCGGTACGCGCCCATGAAAAGACAGGAGACGCGCCTCATGCCAGGGCAGAGCCAGCCGCGCAAAAGCAAGCTGCATGGCAGATAATCCCGGAATGACGCGCAGGCATCCTGCAGGAAAATGACGACGCAGGGCATCGAGCAGGGAATAATATCCCGGGTCTCCCGAAACCATCACGACCACATCGCTTCGCTGCCATTCCCCGCGGATAAAACCCATGACTGCCTCGATATCGCGCGTGACGGCCATAGTTTTCTGGCCTGCAGCCGGATTTTGGGCATACTGCGCCAAGGCACGCCTGCCCCCCACCAATACCTTGGCACCAGCAATGGCCTCAGCCGCAGCCGGCAGCAGATACGCAGGATTCCCGGGTCCTATGCCCGCCACAATGATCTCATGCATTTGTCTGCTCCTGTTCTCCTCAATTCCGCGCATCCTGCGGCAAATGCCAGTGGTAATGCTGCCCAATCCTGCGGGCTGTCTCATTGAGACCGAGCAGCCTGCCCTGCAGGGTCACCATGACCACGCCGACTTTCATCCTGCCGAAAAGATAGCGCTCCGCGCGCAGGCCGGCGCGCTCCGCTAAACATCGGCATACAGATTGTTCAAGGTGAGCCTTCTGCAGTACAGTCAGCGCATCTTCCGTGGTATTGCTCTGCAGAATCTCTCTGACTCCCTCCTGCGAAAGCCCTTCGGCCGCCGCATAAGCAGCAATTGTCTCCAGCCGCGCGTCGGCAATTCGGTTATGTGTGTAGAAAATACCGGCTGCCACCTTGACCAGTTTGCCGATATGCCCAAAAAGCAGAACAGCGGGGATTTCCCGCTCTGCCGCTTTTTCCAGCATAAAGCCGATGAAATTGCTTGTCTGCACCACAGCTCCTGACGGCAGGCCCCATTTTTTCGCGAGGTTCTCACCAATTTTACCCGGCACAAAAATGAGTTCCTGAAAACCTGCAGCCTTGGCCACATCCATCTGCGGCACGAGAGAGTTCTTAAAGCCTTCTTCCGACATAGGCCGCAATACCCCCGTCGTACCGATAACGGAAATTCCGCCTTTTACACCAAGCACGGGATTCAGTGTTTTCTCCGCGAGCTCCACACCATCCGGAATGGAAATGGTCACGACAAGGCCATCGCTTATGCCAAGGAGCTCCTTCGCAGTCCTGCGCATAAGCTCGCGCGGCCCCGGATTGATGGATGGCTCGCCGACGGGCACGGAAAGCCCCGGCTTCGTAACCACGCCAATGCCCCTGCCGGCACGAAACACCATCTCTCCTACTCCATCCTGATGCTTTACGGTCGTGAAAACAGAAACGCCATTTGTGATATCGGGGTCATCTCCCGAAAATTTTACGACTTCTGCACAAATACCACCATTCTGACGGCTGACCGCCTTTACGGGAATCGTCAGCAGCGTGCCGTCAAGGGCCGTAATCTTGACTTCCTGCCAAGGCCGCCCCGCCTCAAAAAGCAGCGCTGCCTTGAGGCCGGCCGCCGCACAGGCACCTGTCGTATAGCCATTTCGCATCCCTATACCTCCTCAGCGCAGCTGACGGTTGAGGAAATCGCGTCCAAAGACCGTCAAGGTATAGTAAAGGCCGATGAGGAACGGAATGTACTCCGCAATGAGACGCCAGCAGACCGCGACAATGCCGACCGTACCGGCAGGAACTGTATCACTGAACAGCAGGACAAAACCGCCTTCCGCCACGCCCGAACCGCCCGGTGTCGGCGTGAAGTAGAGCAGCATGTTGAGGAAAATCATGCGCCCCATGACACTGTACCAGTCTGCATGCGTGACGCCCAGCCCCAAAAGAAGGCATGGCACGATGGCATAAATGCAGAGCAGATTCAGGCCGGACTCCACAAAGACGAGCAGCATGGACTTCGGCGAGGCTGCCAGCAGGGCAATGGCGCTTTTCGTATCGCGGTAAAAAGCGATGATCTTGCAGCGGCGCTCTTTTTTCGTATGCTTCGCAATGCGGATGACGAGATAATCGAGATAACCCCGTCTTGCTCCCACGACGATGACGATAATGCCCACAAAAGCCGCAATCGTAATGCCCATCAGCGTATCATTCGAGATGCCCGGCACGATGCCCGAGTCATGCATAAAAATGAACGGCATGCAGAGGACGAGAAACAAAATTGAAAGAAGAGTACGCACAATGACGAGCACAGCCGCCTTGCCCGTCGGCACGCCGGCATGACGAAGGAACATGAGCTGCGCTACAGCGCCGCCCGTCGCTCCCGGTGTCAGGAGTGCTAAGAAATAGTTGCCAAATATGACCTGTACGGCCTGATAAAGCGTTATTTTTTCATCCGATATCTTGACCAGATGCATGAGACGGCTGCCGTCAAAAAATAAACCAAGTGACACGGCAAAAAGAGCCAAAGCGACTGACCATGTCTTGAACTGTGTCAGATTTTTAAGCGTATTGATATCCACCGTTGTATAAATAACGGTTCCTGAAATCACCAGGACCAGGGTAATCAATATGATAAATCGCTTGTAAAACTTATTCATGAAAACTCCATTCCACCTGTCTTCGTTTTTTGCGTCTGTCAGACGGTTTCCTCATGAGCTGCAAACGCATTGTGATTATGAATGGACTCATAGTTCTCGCATTCAATCGAGAACCAGGCAATGCCAGGAAGGCCGCGCAGGGCAAGCACCGTATCGCGCAGAATATCCTCTACGAATTTCGGATTATCATAGGCTGCTTCTGTTACATATTTTTCATCTTCGCGTTTGAGCAGCGGATAGATAGGCGAAGATCCCTGCTGTTCAATCAGGGCAGCCAGGTCCTCGATGAAAATGCATTCCGTGCCCTCATGAAAGCGTACTTTCGTGCGGCAGACAGAGCGCTGATTATGCGCACCATAAGCAGAAATCTCTTTGCTGCAGGGACAGAGCGAAGTGAACGGCACATCAACGCCGAGTTCGAAAACCATGTTCTGACCGCGCTTCTTTGTGCCCTTGAAGCAGCAGTCGAGATCCAGCACCGAACGGCGGCCGCTGGCCGGCGCTTTTTTCTCAATAAAGTATTTAAAAGAAAGCTCTACCTCTGCCGACTGCGCATCAAGACGCGTCAAAGCCTCATCCAGCATGGCCTCCATCTCAGGCTCTGCCAGAGGTTTCTGGCTCCATGGCATGAGAATTTCCAAAAAGCGGCTCATATGCGTGCCCTTGTACTCCATGGGCAGAGCCACCGTGAACAGGATGCGGGCCAGCACCTGTTGGAAGCCGCCATCCTTGGTCTTGATGAGAAACGGCAGATGTGCATCCTTGATGCCGACGCGCTGAATGGCAATGCCGCGCGCATCCGTCTGATTCTGTACGTCCTGCATCAAAGTTCCCTCGTCTCATAGGCAATCGGGTCTTCAACACCGGCCTCAGCAAAACCGCGCAGGCGCAGCTTGCAGCTGTCGCAGACGCCGCAGGCCTTCTCGCCGCCCTTATAGCAGCTGTGCGTAAACTGGAATGGTGCGCCGAGTTTCGTGCCTAAAAGCACGATATCTTTCTTCGAAAGGTCCTGCAGCGGCGTCTCAATCGTGATTTTCTGGCCTTTTACAGCCGTTGCCGTCGTCGCGTAGTCGGCAAGAGCCTGGAATTTCTGGATGAATTCCGGGCGGCAGTCCGGATAGCCCGAATAATCGACCGAGTTGACGCCGATATAAACGTGCGTGGCACCGAGGACTTCCGCATAGCCCATGGCATACGAAAGGAAAATCAAATTGCGCGCCGGCACGTATGTCGGCGGCACGGTTGTGCGGTTGACATCGCCTTCCGGCACCTCAATCTTCTCATCCGTCAGTGCCGAACCGCCGATGGCTTCCATATTCGTCTCGATAATCAGATGCTTCTTGACACCATAAAACTGAGCAATTTTTTTTGCTCCTTCGAGTTCAATGCTGTGGCGCTGATGATAGTTGAAGCTGATTGGGTAAACTTCATAACCTTTGCTCTTAGCCACGGCCATGCACGTGCAGCTGTCAAGACCGCCTGAAAGTAATACGACTGCTTTTTCCATGATTTCTTACTCCTCAAAAACCGGAGACCATCGTCTCCGGCATTTCATTTTCCTGATAAATCTCACATGACGGGCCGCGGTCTCATTCAGCCGCGGATTGCCTGAATGGCAGCTGCGATATCCGATGCGCCGTAAACAGCGGACCCTGCTACGAGGACATTGGCACCGGCCTGACGGACGAGTTTGCTCGTCTCCTTGTTAATGCCGCCATCGACTTCAATATCGCATTCAAAGCCCATATCCTGAATCGTATGGCGCAGCATATGAATCTTATCGAGCTGCGATGCGATGAACTTCTGTCCGCCATAGCCCGGATTGACCGTCATGATGAGAACCATGTCGAGGTCCTGCAGGAGTTCCTCAATCATAGCCAGGCTCGTGCCCGGATTCACGGCAATGCCTGCCTTACAGCCGGCAGCCTTAATCTGCTGTACGATGCGGTGGCTGTGTTTAGCCGCTTCCACATGAAAGGTGATGATATCCGCACCAGCCTCAGCAAAGGTCTCAATCTGCGTTTCCGGATGCTCGACCATGAGATGCACATCAAAGACGGCATCCGATGTCTTGCGCAGACTCTTGACAACAGGAGAGCCCAAGGTGATATTCGGCACAAAAGTGCCATCCATGACATCGATATGGATATAATCCGCGCCTGCGTCCGTAACACGCTTAAGCTCATCGGCCAAATGGGCAAAATCTGCGGACAGGATGGACGGTGCAATCTTAATCATTTATATTCCTTCTTTCTGGCAAGCATTTGCGCTTCTTTGATTTCTTCGAGAATCTGCAGGTACGCATCGTAGCGTTCCCGATCTATTTTTCCTTCTTCTACGGCCTGCTTGACGGCGCAGTCCGGTTCATGGCTGTGGCTGCAGGGTAAAAAGCGGCACTGACCGGCATACGGCCGGAACTCGGGGAAGTACGAGGGCAGCTCCGTTACATCGAGCTCGGTCATTTCCATTGCACTGAACCCCGGCGTATCCACGATATAGCCATCTGCATATGGAAGCAGCTCCGCCACACGCGTTGTATGGCGGCCGCGCTTAATTTTTTCGCTGACATGTCCCGTCGTAAGCGATAAAGACGGATCCACCTGATTGAGCAGGGAGGACTTGCCGACGCCTGAAGGACCGGCAAAAACAGAAATCTCGCCGCGCAAATGCTCCCGCAGCGCTGCAATCCCCTCACCGGTCCGTGCCGAAACACGGAGAACCGGATAACCGATTTTCTCGTAGGACGACAGGAACGTTTCCCATGGGCCCTCCTGCAAATCCATCTTGTTGATACAAATCAGGATCTTGGGAATGCCGGACCACTCGGCCAGCACGAGAAAGCGGTTCAGCAGCAGCGGATGAAGGTCCGGCTGTGCAGCGGCAAAAGTCAGCACCACCTGAGTAAGGTTGGCAACAGCGGGACGCCGCAGAAGATTTTCACGCGGCAGAATCTCTTCAATAACCCCCGTTCCCTCCGGCAGTATCTCTATCGCTACACGGTCTCCGGGCACGACGCCCGTACTGCGGCGCGATTTTTTGAATTTGCCCCGCAGCTTGCAGCTGATGAGCCCATTTGCTGTCATGACATAGAAAAAACTGTTGTATGCCTTGATAAGGCGGCCTTCTACCATTTCCCCTCCTGTTTTTACCACCACGCTCATAGCTCAGCGTGATACAAATCTTTACCGCTCTTTACTGGTATCCGTCTGTTTCGATGGAGTTTTTGCTGCCGTGCCGGCATTCTTATCCGGTTCCTTGGCATCCGGCTTCTGCACCTGCTGCTTAGCCGGCTCTGCGATGACCAGGTTGACGGTGGTTCCTTCTTCTACTTCACCGCTGGCCGGCGACTGGCTGATGACCGTACCGGCAGACTGACGGCTTTCCTGCTTCGAGACACTGCCGACCTTAAGTCCGCGGCTCTGCAGGGTGGCTTTTGCGGCCTGCAGGGAACTTCCCGTCACATCCGGCACGCTGACTTTATGACTCTGCTTGCCCTTGCTTACCGTAATATCTACGGTCTGGCCGCGGCTGATTTTCGTGCCAGCCTTTGGATCCTGCTGAATGACTGTGCCGGCTTCCTCATTGGAGTATTTTTCATAGACAGATCCCAGTTTCAAGCCCATCTTTTTGAGCTGAGCCTCAGCATCTCCCTTTGACATGCCCGTAAGGTCCGGCATCTCGATTTCTTCGCCGCCCTTGCTGACATAGATTGTAACCAGGCGCTGTTCCTTGACTTTAGAGCCCGCCGTCGGATTTTGTGAAACGACTTGTCCGGCCGGCACATCAGCATTGTACGTTTCAGCCACGTTGACACGCAGCTTCTTATCTTCGAGAATCTGACGCGCCAGCGTCATCTGCTTGCCCGTGACATCCGGTACCGTGACCTCTGCTGTACTCCAGAATTTGCCATAGCTCATGAAAGCCCCGACAAAAAAGCCGGCAAAAAGAACGACCAGCAGTCCTATTATAAACTTTTTCGACTTGAAGATGGATTTTTCCTTCTTTGGTTCCCCATCTTCATAATCATTCTCCTGCACAGGATGGCGCGGCGGAATGGGCTGATGCGGCTGAACGCGCGGCAGGACCTGCGTCGCATCCGGGTCCTGCGGTCCCATGGTATTGGCAGGAGCCGCGCTGCCCGTCATCAGCATGCGTTCTGCCTGACGGATATCCTCCACAAGTTCGGCACTCGTCGGACGCATCTCCGGGTCCTTGCTCATGGCTTTTGAGACAATCGCCTCTACCACAGGCGGAATCGACGGATCGAGCTGGCGCACCGGCACAGGCTCTTCCTGCAGATGCTTGACAGCGATGCTCACAGGATTATCGCCCGTAAAAGGCAGTTTGCCCGTGAGCATCTCATAAAGGACAACGCCCAGGGAATAAACATCGGACTTCGGTGTAATCAAAGTGCCCTTTGCCTGCTCAGGCGAAAAATAATGAACAGAGCCAACGACATTGCCGCTATAAGTCATAGTGGACTCTGTAACGGCTCTTGCGATGCCAAAATCAGCAACTTTGGCATGGCCGTCTGCCATCATGAGGATGTTGTGCGGCTTGATATCGCAGTGCACGAGGTTATTGGCATGTGCATGCGCAAGAGCCTCTGCAATTTCACGTGCCACGCGCAAAGCTTCGCTGACGGAAAGATGGCCTTCCTGGCGAATGCGGTCCTTAAGCGTACGTCCTGGAACATATTCCATGACGATATAATGGTCGCCATCTGCTACACCGACATCATAAATATTGACGATGTTTGGATGTGAAAGACGTGCTGCGGCCTGCGCTTCACGCTGGAACTTATCGATAAATTCTTTATCCTGCTTGAACTGCTCATGCAGGATTTTGACGGCCACCGGCCGATTGAGCAGACGGTCCTTTGCCTTGTAGACATCGGCCATGCCGCCCCCGCCAATCAGCTCTTCCAATTCATAGCGCTGATCTAAGATACGATGCATCATATCTGTTCCCCCTACTATCTACTATCCATTCCAATCAATCACATCAAACTCTCAATGATATTTTTCGCAATCGGAGCAGCTTCTGTACCGCCGCCGCCGCCATTTTCCACAATGATGGCAAAGACAATCTTGCGTTTTGAGAGCTCTGCCGAGCCAATGAACCACGCGTGGTCTTTGCCCGCAGCATTCTCTGCCGTGCCGGTCTTGCCCGTCACCCGGATACCATTGACCTTGGCAGCGGTACCAGTGCCCTTTGTCACGACATCTTCCATGAGGCTGTCAATGACTGCCGCCATCTCCGGCGTCGTCGCAGTCAGCCATTTTGCTGGCTGCGCTTCGTGCACCACCGTTCCACCAGGTGTGATGACCTGCTGTACTAAGTAGGGCTTCATGACTTTGCCGCCATTGGCAAAAGCATCTGCCAAAAGCGCCATGTGCATGGGTGTGACCAGAAGTGAGCTCTGGCCAATAGCCGTCTGAGCCTGGTCTCCTGCGGACAATTTGCCAAAATCAGGGAAATGTGATTTCGTCATGAGAATCTCATCGCCGATTTCCCGGTCGAAGCCAAAACGGCTGAACGCCTTTTGCAGCTTATCGTCCCCCATACGCATGCCCAAGGTGCCAAACGTAATGTTGCAGGATTCTGTAACAGCCTGCCTGAGGTCTACGCGGCCATGAACTTCCCCATGACTTTCCCGAATCGTATGACCGCCACCGACGTCGAGTACACCATCGCAATTGAAAATTTCTTTTTGATTGGTCACGCCATCCGTTAAAGCCGCATCTGCAATCATGGGCTTAATGGTCGAGCCCGGTGGGTAAAGTCCCTGTACCGTACGGTTGATCAGGGGGCTGTCTTCCTGGCTCGACAGAGATTTCCAATTGGCTTCTATATTATTAGGATCATAGGAAGGTGTGCTGGCCATCGCCAGTACGGCTCCGGTCCGCGCATCGAGCACGACGACTGCTCCGCGGCGTTTTCCGAGGCCCTTTACAGCCGCTTCCTGTGCCTTCGGCTCAATTGTCAGCTTGACATCATTGCCCCGGTCTGACTGCAGCAGCTGGGTCAGCGGGCCCAACCGGCTCATATCCGCGGTCAGGCCCAGCAGCGCCTGATTCGCATGTCCCTCAATGCCGGCACTGCCGATGTTTTCCCCATTATAGCCTGTGACAGCTGCCATCTCCGCGCCAAACGGATACACGCGCGTACCATCTTTTTTCGTCTCAGCAAGGACCTGCCCGTCAGCGGCCAGAATGGAGCCTCTCACGATATCAGCACGTGCCGCAGCCATTCTCATATTCAGCGGATTCTTCGCCAGGTCATCTGCCTCCCATGTGGAAAGATAGATGACATAGACGGCAAGAAGTCCAAACAGGACCATCAGGAAAGAGGCCGCGCGGAGCACCTGTCGTTTCATTTTCCAGTCAGACATTTCTCTTCTCCTTTGAAAGGGACAGAAGCATGCCGAGCAGGATAAAGCCCGACACCATCGAACTGCCGCCGTAACTGATAAACGGCAGGGTAATGCCCGTCAGCGGCAGAAATTTGGTCACACCGGCAATGATGATAAAGGCCTGCATGAGGAGCAGTGAACTGCAGCCGGCAGCCAGCAGCATCTCCTTTTCCTGCGCACAGGCCAAAGAGATACAAATGCCGCGCCAAAAGGCCATGACGTAGCAGGCCATGAGCATAAGCGAAGCGATGAGCCCCATCTCCTCCGCAATGGCTGCAAAGATGAAATCCGTATGAACCTCTGGGATAAAGCCGGGATGGCCGTACCCGAAACCTGTGCCCCAGATGCCGCCTGTCCCAAAGGCAAACAGGGACTGCACGACCTGATAGGCCATGCCATTCGGATCCTGCCAAGGGTCAAGCCAGATATCAAAACGCACGCGCACATGAGCAAAACAAAAGTAACAGATGACAGCTGCTGCTCCCATGAACAGCAGCGCTAAAAATACATAAGAGCGGCTGCCAGTAGCCATATAAGTCATGAGCACAGCAATGCCAAAAAACAACAGTGCCGAACCCAAATCCTTCTCCACGACAAACATCAGCACCGCGATGCTCCAAATACAGATGAGCGGCGCAATGAAGCGCAAAGGCGGGAGCTGCAGGAACAGCAGGCGGCGCTTCGGCAGAGCCAGCACCTTGCGATGGTCAGAAAGATACGCTGCCAAAAACAGGACAATGAGAATTTTGCCAAACTCCGACGGCTGCACGGAAAAAGGCCCGAGTACGAGCCAATTCCGGCTGCCGCCGATTTCTGTGCCAAAAAGAATCGGCAGAAACAGCACCACGACACAGAGAATTCCCGTAATATAAGGATAATCGACCAGCCTGCCCACACGATTCCAGAAACGTATTACCAGAAACATCAGGACCATCGCGATGAGCAGCCAGCGCAGCTGCGGTACAAGCAGAGCCGGCTTGAGTCTTGCAATCTCCACGATGCCCACGCTCGCCAGCAGCATGATCAGAGGAAATAAATACGTATCCATGTGGCGATGAATCAAAATCCCCTGCATGATGACAGCGAGCACCATTACCGCTGCCAGCCAGGGCAGATAGGAAATCCCCAGCAGCATGGCGGGATTGACTGTCCCCATCTGCGGGTGCGTCTTAATGTACAGGACACCCAACCCGGAAAGCAGGATGCCAAAAGGTGCCAGCAGCAGGCTCCAGTTCTTCATGATGCATACACCACCACTACAGCCGTAACATTATCGCGTCCTCCCGACTCCAGAGCTGCATCGACAAGGGCCCTGGCCGGGTTTTCCTGCTCCTGTTCCAGAATAGAAATCATTTTGTCCTCTGAAACCATGTTCATAAGACCATCTGTTGCCAAAAGCAGGATGTCTCCCTCTGCCACTTGGAAACAGCCGCTGTCGACTTCAAGATTTTCCTCAACGCCCACGGCCCGCGTCAGCATATTCTTCTGCGGATGATTGCGCGCTTCTGCCTCTGTAATCTCACCGTGCTCGACGAGGTCCTCCACATAAGAATGATCACGCGTAATCTGTGCAAGGCGTGCCTCACGCAGCAAGTAAAGCCGGCTGTCCCCGACATGTGCCCAGAAAGCCTGTCCAGCGCCGATATGCAGCAGCGTAGCTGTCGTGCCCATGCCCTGGCAATTGGGATTTTCCGCCACAGCCGCGAGGATCTCATGATTGGCATGACGGATGGCCGAGCGCAGCTCTTCTTCGCCAATGTCATTCCTGCCAGCCAAATCGGACTGTACCGATTTGACAAGGATGTGACTGGCGACTTCACCAGCAGCATGGCCGCCCATGCCATCTGCTACAACATAGACCTCCGGAGCAAAGACAGCTGCACTGTCTTCATTCGTCGGTCTCACACAGCCGACATCCGTCGCTTCATAAACCTTACTCAAAATTCTCACCTCTCGAACCGAAGGGTGACAAGGCCAATGCGGATCTTGTCACCAGGACGCAGGTACGCCCTGCCCTCCAGGATTTGACCATTTACATAAGTGTGGTTGATGCTGCCGAGATCTTCGATGACGTATTGATTGCCATGACGATAAATCTGCGCATGATGATGGGACACATAGCCTTCGGGAATCACAATATGATTATCGCTCCCGCGGCCCAGCATGAGCTGTTCGCCAAAGGCAAAACGTTTGCCCATAAGCTCTTTTTCCGGCGCTTCCAAAACGGATATAACCGCTTCTGCCGGCTTAGTCTCCGGTTTGCGGATCGCTTTATCCTGCTTGCGGACCGCACCGAAAAGACGCCTGCTGAGCGTTACTGTAAACCAGAGCAGCCATAAAAGCATGCCATATTCGAGCAAAACGCGGATGCCCTTGAGAAAAACGGCTGTCACCGCCACTTATATCACCTCGTACTGCAGGACCGTCATACCGATCCGGATTTTATCACCATGCCGGAGACGGCACGAATCTATGCGCCGCCCATTGACAAATGTACCATTTGTGCTCTGCGCATCATAAAGTTCATGACGGTGGTGTTCGTAAGAAATCCACGCATGAAGGCGCGAAGCATTTGTATCGGTCAAAATAAATTCATTCTTGTCACGCCGCCCGATGTAGACCTGCTTTTCTCCGATTTCAAGATAAGCATCGAGGTCCGGCCCTTCCACGACCGTCAGAGAAGCCATGGGATGAAAGGCTGGCAGATTTAAAGGAGTCTGCCTGTCAAGAGAAGGTCTTTTTTGCAGGACCAGCGTATTGGCTGACAAATTTTCCACATCCTCAGATGACCTGCACTGCAGCTTATAAACACCGCGGCTCAGTTTGGCATTTTGCTCCATGCGCACAAGAATAACACCTTCTGCAGCGCAGTCCTGCAAAATGATCTGACGGGCAGCCGTCGTGCGCAAATCTTCAATGATACGCCGTGCACAAAGCCGGTGATAATCCTCCGGATTCAATGAAAAAACAAAAACGGTATCGACATCATGCCGTTTCTTCCCTGAAGATTGGCGCGTTACTTCACGCTCCACACCATTCATGAGTTCAACGACTTCCAGATTGCTGCTGAATTTCTTATTGAAGAATCCCTCAATGTGATTGGCCAGATAGGATTCCCAGGTGCCAAGGCCCATGGCATCCGCCTCCGTTTCCTTAATCGAGTTCACTAGCCACTATTCGTACATTATAACAGAAATGACTGTGAATTTATAGGAAAATGGTCAATCTGCCAGGTGTTTATTGCGCAGCTGGCCACAGGCAGCCTGAATATCTGTCCCCATCTCACGGCGTACCGTAACATTCAGATGGTGTGCCGTCAGATATTTTGCAAACCATTCAATGCGTGCAGCGGAAGGGCGCAACAGATGACGCTCCGCCACCGGATTGATGGGGATGAGATTCACACTGGCCAGCTGCCCATGCAGAAGCGCCACGAGCTCTCTTGCCTGCTCCTCACCGTCATTGACCTGGTCAATCAAAATATATTCATATGTTACCCGCCGTTTTGTCACTTCTGCATAATGGCGGGCAGCCTCGATAACGTCTTTTAAAGGATATTTGCGGTTAATCGGCATGAGTTCACTGCGAAGCTCCTGATTCGGCGCGTGCAGGGAAACGGATAAGGAAATGGGGATTCCCTCTTCTGCCAGTTTATGCATCTGCGGCACAATACCCGAGGTTGAAAGCGTGATATTGCGGTAGCTGAGCCCCAGCACATAATCTTCATGGAGCAAGCGAATGAAACCCAGCACGTTATCGTAATTCATCAAAGGTTCCCCTGACCCCATGATGACAACGGTATCGACTTTCTCACCATGTTCTTCCGTCCGCAGCATATCGTTGATTGTTATAGCCTGGGCCAGAATTTCACCTGCTGTCAGATTGCGCGCCATGCCGTGAAGAGTCGATGCACAAAAAGCACAGCCCATATTGCAGCCGGCCTGCGTCGAGACGCAGATGCTGTTGCCATAGGGCTGGCGCATGAGCACCGTCTCCACAGCCGTGCCATCGGCAAATTCCAATAAAAATTTTGTGGTATGGCCATCAGCTGAATCAAGCCGGTCTTTGGTCTTTGGGCGTCCTATGCAGAGAGCGTCCGTCAGTTCCAAGCGCAGCTTCTTCGGCAGATTTGTCATATCAGCAAACGATACGGCACCGCGCTTATACAGCCATTCTGCAATCTGCTTGGCGCGGTAAGCCGGTGCAGCAAAGGGACGCAGGGTCTCCTGCAGTTTTTCCAGCGTCAGACCAAAAATATCCTGTTTATCCTGTAACGGTTCCAATGCGTTTATCCTTTCCTTTGCATGCGGCAGATGAAAAAGCCATCTGTGCCGTCTATATTGGGCAGCAGCTGAACCATCTTTGCTTCCCGATGCTTTGTCGGCAGCGGCAGGAAATTTCCCGTCGTCTCAAGCTGGAATTCCGGATGCTGCTCTAAAAAGCGGCTGACTACGCCCTGATTCTCGGCAAGTTCAATCGTGCAGGTACTGTAAACGAGCACGCCGCCCTTCTTTACGGCAGCTGCCGCACTCTCTAAAATGGCCAGCTGCAAAAAAGGCAGTTTCTCAATCTCCTCCTGTGTCCTGCGCCAACGGGCATCCGGCTTGCGCCGCAGGACGCCAAGGCCGGAACACGGTGCATCGACAAGAACGCGGTCAGCCATGCCCTCATACGCCTCACCAATTTCTCTCGCATCGATTTTCTCGGTCTCAATGATGTGAATGCCCAGCCGATTGGCATTTTCCTCAATGCGCAGGAGTTTGTGGTCATAAATATCACCGGCGAGAATTCGGCCCTTATCCTGCATGAGCGCAGCCAGATGCGTCGTCTTGCCCCCCGGTGCTGCACAGCAGTCAATGACAAATTCGCCAGGCTGCGGCCCGACGACATGTGCCACGAGCATCGAACTCTCATCCTGCACCTGACAGCGCCCTTCCTGCAAGGGCTTCAAGGTATCCAGTGAGCCATGACTGTGAACAAGGATACCTTCCGGTGCCCAAAGAGAAGCCTCCGCCTCTGCCCCGCATGCCTTGAGTTCACGGAGCAGGGATTCTCTGTCCGTTTTCAGAGTGTTCGTGCGCACAGATAAGACGGGCTGTTCATTATCAAAATCACAGAGCTTTTCTGCGGCTTCAAAGCCAAACGTCTTCACCCAATGGCGCACAAGCCACTCCGGATGCTGACTGCGCAGAGCCAGCCCCTCTGTCGCATGTCCCTTGCCGCTTGGAAATGCCGCCTTCTGCGGCTCACGCACGGCTGTGCGCAGGACAGCATTGACAAAACCGGACAGCCCCTTCATGCCCATGCCTTTGGCGAGGTCTACTGCGGTATTGCAGGCAGCCGAAGCCGGCACCTTATCGAGATAAAAGAGCTGATACAGCCCCAAATGTAAAATTTCCCGCACAAGCGGCTGTATCTTGCGGACAGGCCGATTGACATAACGGCGCAAAATCCAGTCCAAAGTATCCCCCGCCTTCACGGCACCATAAACCAGCTCCGTGACAAAGCGGCGGTCCTGCTCACTAAGATTTTCCTGACGCAGCGCCTTGGCAAGGGCCACATTGGCATAGGCACCATTTTCATGTACTTCATATAAGATGCGGACTGCTGTCTCGCGCGCTTTATCCATAAGCCCCTCCCTTATTTCTCTGCATCTGTTTTCTCATCACTTTGTTCATTCCCGCTGTCCTTCTTTGGTACCGGGATAATAATTTTTTCAAGTTGAGCCCGTACTTCATCGATGTCCACATGTGTGTTGTAGCACGGACCGTTGGGCCTGATATTCAGGACGCCGACCGCCGGCAGAGGATAAACATCCTGAATTCCGCTCATAAGGTCCCGTTCACAGGCAATGGCGAGTACTGCCTTGGGCTTTGTTTTATAGACAATCTGACGCGCTAAAGTGCCGCCTGTCGCCACAAAGAAATGAAAGCCCATCTCATGGGAAAGCGTCACAAGGGCTCCGATATCGCAGCCGCCGCAGCGCTTACAGTTCTCAGGGTCGCGCGTAATCTTGTGCGGACACGACGCAAGCTGCAGGCAGTGCGGCGTCACAACGAGCAGGCGGTCAGCCGGCACGCGGATGCCCATGCGATTGAAAAGCAGATTGCTCACAGCAATAAACGAGCCTTCGAGCCTGCGCCGGCGTATGCCAAACAGCTTGCCAAGGCGCACCGTAACAGGGAACAGCAGGTTGATGAGCTCATATGTCTGCCTCTGCAAAAAAGGCAGATACGGCAGCCCCGCTACGGCTAATGCCATATTGACAATCCCCAAAAATGCACCGAGGATTATCACGGCGAAGACAAGACCTACAATCCATGGCAGCAGAGGCTGGATGGAAGCCAGCCCTGGGACGCCGATATACCAAATCAGGTAAAAGATGCCCGCCATGATAAGGGCCGTCAGGGATAACATGCCAATGAACAGCCTTTTTTTTGGTCTGCCCGGCATGGTGTAATTCTTCTTAGAATTCGCCATTTTTTATTCCTCAAAGACTGCTGGCAGGGCTATCGCATGACCATTCAAATAATCACATGCTTTCATGCGCTTCTTTCCCGGAGCCTGCAGTTCGGTAATCTCCAATACGCCATCTCCAGTCGCTGCAAACAGTCCCTTCTTCTTATCGGCTGTCAGGATAGTCCCCGGAGCCGCTTCTGTCTTTTCATCCGTTTGCTTCGTACGCCAGATTTTATACTTTTTCCCAGCGAGGAACGTATAGGCCCCCGGCCAGGAATCAAGACCGCGCACGAGATTATGAATGTGCTGCGCAGAATCCTGCCAATGAATATGTCCCGTCTCCTTGTCGAGCATGGGCGCATAATTTGATTCTCCCGTCTGGGGAATGCGCTGCAGCGTTCCGTCCGAAAGCTTCTCCAGCGTATCCATGAGTACTTTTGCCCCCAGCTTCATCAGGCCGTCATGCACATCCTCAAGCGTCGTATCCTCTCCAATCGGAAATTCTTCTTTGAGCAACATATCGCCCGTGTCGAGTCCGGCATCCATGAACATCGTCGTGATGCCCGTCTTTTTCTCCCCGTTGATGACACACCACTGCATCGGCGCAGCACCGCGGTAGCGCGGCAAAAGAGACCCGTGCACGTTGATGCAGCCATATGTCGGGATATCGAGAATGCGCTGCGAGAGAATCTGGCCAAAGGCCACAACGACCATGAGCTCTGGCTTTTGTGCTTCTAAGAAAGACGTAAATTCTTCATCCTTGATTTTCTTTGGCTGCCAGACAGGCAGATCGTGTGCTGCTGCCCAGGCTTTTACAGGGGACGGGACCAGTTTCTGCCCTCGCCCTCTCGGCTTATCCGGCTGCGTTACAACGCCAATGACTTCACAATGTTCGTAGAGAGCAGCCAGGCATGGCACAGCGAATTCCGGCGTTCCCATGAAAATGACTCGAAATTTCTTCAACTCTGATTCCCCCTGTGCAGACTCTCAGCAATATCGATGAACAGCTGGCCTTCAAGATGGTCGAGTTCATGCTGGATGCAGCGTGCCAAAAGGCCCGTCGCTGTCAGATGCTGCTTCTTGCCGCGGCGATTGAGGAATTCCACCTTGACCTTGGCCGCACGTTCCACTTCACCGTAAATACCCGGCACCGAGAGGCAGCCCTCGGTGTCGGTTGCCTTGCCCTCACGGAACGTGATGACCGGATTGATGAGCTCCAACAGGCCATGATCATCCTGGCAGTCAATGACAACCACACGGATTGGACGTCCGACCTGCGGTGCCGCAAGGCCGACGCCATCGGCCTCGTACATCGTAACAGCCATGTCGTCGAGCAGTTTGCGCAGTTCTTTATCAATATGTTCAACAGGTGCACAGACCTCTTTGAGGACAGGCGCACCAGCCTTTTTTATTTCCAGTATTGCCATATAGAAAATCTCCTTATCCTGATAAGATTCCAACAAAATTTATCGAAATAGTAGTGACGCGCCAGTTTGCCTGACGCGTCGCATTCATCTCATTACACTTATTTTTTCAGACTGCCCGCTTTGACCATGATATGAAGGACAGTTTCCGCCGCTTTCTGCAAAGACTGCAGGGGCAAGTACTCAAAGCGGCCATGGAAATTAGCACCGCCCGTGAAAAGATTCGGACACGGCAGTCCCATGAAGGAAAGGCGTGCACCATCCGTGCCGCCTCGAATCGGCTCAACATGGGGCTCTACGCCTGCTTCTTCCATAGCATCGCGCGCAAGGTCGACAATATAGAGATTGCCCTCCTCGATTTTCTCTAACATATTATAGTAGACATCGTGATGCTGTACTTCCACGGAGCCTTCTCCGTATTTTTTATTGAAGAAAGCAGCCATATCATCAAGCAGTGCCTTGCGCTTGGCAAATTTTGCCTTATCATGATCGCGCACAAGCATGCCCATCGTGACTTCTTCCACGCCGCCCTTGATGGTATGGACATGGAAGAACCCTTCATGCCCCTCTGTATATTCCGGTTTTTCGCCGGCCGGCAGCATCTGCTGCCATTCGGCAGCCATGGTCACGGCATTTTTCATCTTGCCCTTAGCATCGCCGGTGTGTGAACTGCGCCCATGAAACACGATTGTCGGATTGGCTGCATTGAAGTTTTCATATTCAAGGCCGCCAAGTTCGCCGCCATCTACGGTATAAGCAAAGTCGGCAGCAAATTTCTTCACATCGAAGCGGTCCGCACTGCGCCCCGTCTCTTCATCCGGCGTAAAGCCCAGACGGATTTTGCCATGCTGGATTTCCGGATGCTTTAAAAGATACTCTGCCGCACTGACAATGGCCGTGATGCCGGCCTTATCGTCTGCGCCAAGAAGAGTCGTGCCATCCGTCATCATGATATCCTGGCCCTTGTATTTCTCAATATCCGGATAATCCGCCACCGAGAATACAATATCCTTTTCCGGATTCAGCACAATATCGCCGCCCGCATAGGCGTGGATAATTTGTTCATGGATAGGACCGCCCGCTGCATCAGGGCTTGTATCCATATGGGAAATAAAGCCGACAACAGGAGCTTCCTGCGGGGAAATGCCATTGGCCGGCAGCGTGGCCATGATATAACCATGCTCATCAAGCGTCACATCCTCAAGCCCGAGCTCCGCAAGCTCTGCTGCCAGATGTTTGGCCAGCACCATCTGACCTGGTGTTGACGGGCACTCCTGTTCATTTTCTTCATCAGACTGCGTATTGAATGAAATGTAATCGCGAAAGCGCCTGATCAGCGTTTCCAAATCAATTTCCATTGTCATTACGGTCACCTCGTACTCTATTAATCATCTTATTATTATACCAATAAACAGGAAGCGGAACAAGGCATTGTCTTCAGCTCTGTTTTTTCCCAAGAGCTGCTGCTTTTTTCTGCACCTGATTCATCGGCACCGCACCATCGTGCACAAAATGGTGAATCGTGAACTGCTGAAAGGTCATCGCGGCCGGAGAAAGCGGGCGCGATGTGTTCCAGGCAATGCCAACGGCTCTTTTGCAGAGCGGGAACGAAATGGGCACGAAAACTACGCCGAGATGCTCTGTGCAGGGAACATGCGGCAGAACACTGACACCAAGGTGTGCTGCTACGAACGATACGAGCGTATGAACTTCATCGCCTTCAAAGACAATCTGCGGATGGCTCTCCGCGAGATCCAGGAACTGATTGACCTGCTGACGCAGTGTATACTCGGGCTTCAAGGCCACGAAAGGCTCGTCTTCCACTTCGCGCAGACTGACACGCGATTTTTGTGCCAAAGGATGATCTTCCGGCACGACGAGGAACATTTCCTCGGACCAGAGATACATCCAGGCCGTATCCGGCTCATTCATCGTCGAGCAGAGACAGATGTCCGTCTCTCCATTCGCCAGCTGCTCAGACAGCATGGAAGAATTCTGCTGATTCAATTTTACATCGATATGAGGATAGCGCGCATGAAACTGGCGCAGGATAAGCGGCAGGAATGTATCCCCCAAAGAATGAAGGAAAGACAGATGCACGACACCTTCACCGCCATTATCGATCTGGATTTCCTGTTCGGCTAATGCCAGTTCACGGATGACGCGGTCCACATGGAACAGAAATTTCTGCCCGGCTTCCGTGAGTTCTGATGTACGTCCATGGCGTTCGAATAAGGTGATGCCGAGTTCCTGCTCAAGTTTCTGTATCGAACGGCTCAGAGCCGACTGGGAAATGGCCATTTCCTCTGCCGCCTGCGTAAAATGATGGCAGCGCGCCATGGCCTGAAAATATTTGAGCTGCGTTAATTCCATTCTATACCTCACTTCTTATATATCCTGCACGATATGCATAATTACTTTTGGTTATAGTCTATTATATGCACAGTATAATAAACTGACAACGTTTTCCTGCTAACTTTTCATGATTATTTTGCATTGTATTCATGTATACAAAACATAATCCATGCATTTTCTGCAATAATTGACTATTTGCGCTCTTAATATGTACAAAATGCACTTTATTTGTGAAAATAATACATTAGACGCACATAAAAAAGATGACTATACTAAGTTTCAGATTTCATCCATAAGATTTTTTGATGATATATTAGATAAGCAGGTGAAACATGTATATGAAATCCAGAATCCCTTCGGATTATGTTGAAGAGTTTTGTGCAGAGACGGGCATGTCGACAAGCGATGCACATCGTATGCTGACTGTCGCCCACTGCACGGCGATTCATCATCCCCGTCATCATAAAAAGCGTGTTGTATTTGGAAAGGAGTCTTCTTCTATGGCAGATACCACTGCTGCCCCACAGCGCCTTTGGACCCGCGATTATATTTTTGACATCGGCGTCAACTTCCTTGTTTACTGCGTTCATTTTCTCCTGATGCTCTGGTCTACGGCCTATGCCATCTATACTTGGAACGCTTCCATCAGCATGGCAGGCCTTGCTTCTGGCCTTTTCATCGTCGGTGCGCTGTTTGCCCGCATCCCGGCCGGCCGCTTCATTGATTTTGTTGGGCGCCGCAAGATGTTCCTCGCCGGTACGCTGATGTTCTTCCTGCTCGTGCTCTGCTATGAGCTCGCACCGACGCTCGAGATTTTCATGCTCGTCCGCTTCCTGCACGGCCTTGCCTTCGGCACGACGTCAACGGCTGCCAGCACGGTCGTCGCTGCTCTCGTACCGCTTAAACGCATGGGCACGGGCATCGGCTACTTCACACTTGGTGTCACGATGGCTTCGGCTGTTGGCCCGTTCATCGCCATGAACCTCACAGCATCCCATGAATTCAATCTGGCCATTGAAATCTGCTCTGTTGCCACTTTTGTCATCTTTGCGCTGTCATTTGGCATCAAGGCTCCGGAACGCACAATCCTGCCGGAAGAAAAAGCCGACCTGCACAAAGTTTCCTTTGACCGTTTCTTCTCCCTCAAGGCTCTGGCCATCTCCTTTATTGCCCTGATGGGCGGCGTCTGCTACTCCACGGTCCTGAGTTTCCTCGGCGCCTATACCGCCAGCATCGGCGTCACGGGCATCGGTGCTACGGGCTTCTTCCTCTGCTTTGCTGCTACGTCCTTCATCAGCCGTCCTCTGACGGGCTATCTCTTGGACCACTTCGGCGGCAACGTCGTCATTTATCCGGCACTCCTGTGCATGGCCGCAGCCATGGGCATCATCGCCACGGCTACGGGCGATATCGCCATGCTCGTCGGCGCCCTGTTCCTCGGCTTCGGTTACGGCACAATCACGGCTTCCTGCCATGCCCTCGCCGTACACTGCGCCCCGATGCATCAGGTTGGCGTGGCTACGAGCACGTACTTTGTACTGCTTGACTTCGGCATCGGCGTTGGCCCATACACGCTTGGCAGCTTTGTACCGGCTTTCGGCTTCTCCTTCGTTTATCTCGCAGCCGGCGCCATCTCCATCAGCGGTATCTTCCTCTACTACTATCTGCTCGGCCGTCATCATCGCTTCACGCGCCATCAGATGGACCGCGACAGCGAAGCCAAGACGATTGTTGCAGAACGCCGTCAGCGCTTCTATGAGAAACGTCTGGCCGCTGCTCATTAATCTGCAGTCAATAAAAATCCGGCATCCCAACTGGGATACCGGATTTTTTGTATACAATCAAGTAAGAGATTTTGACGCCTCGGCCGGCAGATGATAAATCCGCATCGCATTCTTATAAAAGACATCGTCCCAATGTTCCCGCGGGATGATTTCTTTCGTGAAGTCGATATAATCGCCGAGATTCGCGAGCGGCCAGTCCGTGCCAAACATGAAGCGGTCGTACGAATCAAGATATTCAAGCCAGCCCTTGAGCCTCTCGATATAGAAATGCTTTTTCTTCAGGAAAGCCCCGAAGTCGGGAATCTTGCGTTCCAAAAGTCCGGAAAGATCGGCCACGACATTGGGATTTTTCTCGATGACGGCCGCTGCATCGGTGAACCACGGCTCACCGAAATGGCACATGACGAACTGCACCTCGCGAAATTTCGTTGCGGCTTCATCCATAATCAGCGGATGGCTGTACTTCAAAAGGGCATGGTCTGTCGCAGTCAGGCCCGTATGAACGGCAACGGGCTTATGATAGCGCGCAGCCAACTCGTATACTGGAGCCAATTTGTCATCATAGAGATAAAACGAAGTATACCCCGGATAAAGCTTGATGCCGACACAGTTCTTTCTCTTGAGATGTTCTTCAATATAATGAAGTTTCTGCGGCAGAGTATCCATGTCGAAGACCTGACTGTCGAGACCGACGCAGTAAGAAAGAAACGGCGGATACACCGGCTTTGTTTCTTCCACAGGCAGGTTGCCCATGACAATGCCGTGGACCATGCCTCTCATCCTGTACTGCTCCAGCAGATGTTCTTCGCTGTTTTCATGGCCTGCTGCCTTCGCGATTTCATCAAAATAAGCATCTGCACTAAAATGAAGATGTGCATCAATGATTTTCATAGCAATCCCTCAAAATTTTTATCTTTGTATCAAAGACGCACCAGAGCCTCCTCAGCAAGTGCGGCCATGTACTTAGCCGCAGGGCCAAGGGCTTTGGGGTCAACGTGGAATTTCGGATTGTGATTGGCCGGTGACTTGCCCGTGCCCACGAGCACGAAGGCACCGGGAATCTCCTCCTGATAATAGGCAAAATCTTCGCCCGCCAGATTGACTGGGGCCGGCTCAACATGAAGACCGGCCTTCTCCGCCTCTTCTTTGGCGAACTCTGTCCACGACGGCGTATTATTCGTAGCCGGCGGGCCAGCGTACCAGGTGAGCTCTGCATGGCCGCCAAACGAGGCAGCCTGGCCTTCGGCAAGATCATAAATGCGTTTCTTGATGAGCTCACGGTCACTTGCCGTCAGGCAGCGTACGGTGCCCTCGAGCCACGAGGACTCGGGGATGACATTCCATGTGTTGCCGCTCTCGATATGCGTAATCGAGACAAGCGCCGGGTGTGCCGGGTCAATGTTGCGCGAGACGATGCTCTGTGCCGCCGTAACGAAGCTGGCCGCCATGACGATGGGGTCGACGCCGCGTTCCGGATGTGCCGCATGCGTGCCTTTGCCATGGAACGTCACCGTGAATTTATCGACCGAAGCCGTCACAGCCCCCTCGCGGATGCCGAGTGTGCCGACATCGTAAATCGGCGATGTATGCAGGCCAAAAATCGCCTGTACATCCCTGAGCACGCCTGTCTCCATGACTTTCTTCGCGCCGCCCGGTGCTTCTTCAGCCGGCTGGAATAAGAGATACACCGTACCCTTGAGCTCTTTCTCTCTCGCCTTGAGCAGCAGAGCCGAGCCCAGCACCGTGCTGATGTGGAAATCATGGCCGCACGCATGCATACGGCCTTCATTTTCTGAAGCATACGCAAGACCGGATTCTTCATGAATGGGCAGGCCGTCAATATCGCAGCGCAGAGCCACAAAAGGCGCCTGACCTGTGCCGACCTCGGCCACAAGCCCCGTCTTCAGCGGCAGCTCAAGTACCTTAATGCCGGCAGCTGCCAAATCCTCACGCAGGCGTTTCGTCGTTTCGACTTCTTCATAGGAAAGTTCCGGATGGCGGTGGAACCAGTAGAATTCTTCGGTAATTTTTGCGAAAATATCCTGTTCGTTCATATATATCCCTCTTTATCTGCATTTACATAGTTTATAGATATGTTTTACAGATATTGTAATATAGAGACGCTGCCATGTCAACATCCGCATATAGAAAAACTCCTGACACCAGCCGGTGCCAGAAGTTTCTCTGCCTCTATGTATAATGCTGTATATGCTTATTCGGCAATTGGCTTCATCGTCGGGAACAGCAGGACGTCGCGGATAGACGGGGCATCCGTCAGCAGCATGACGAGACGGTCAATGCCGATGCCGACACCGCCCGTTGGCGGCAGGCCGTATTCCATAGCCGTGATGTAATCGCGGTCCATAACGTGTGCCTCATCGTCGCCGGCTTCGCGCTGCTTGAGCTGGTCAAGGAAGCGGCCTTCCTGGTCAATCGGGTCATTGAGCTCCGTAAAGCCATTGGCGAGCTCACGGCCATAGATAAAGAACTCAAAGCGGTCCGTGATGCGCGGGTCCTTTGGATTGCGTTTTGCCAGCGGCGAAATCTCCGTCGGATGGCCCGTGATGAACGTCGGCTGCATGAGCGTCTCCTCGACTTTTTCTTCAAAAGCCTGATTGAGAATGCCGCCGATGCCATGGCGCTGTTCGTACGGAACGCCGATTTCGTCGGCCATTTTGCGGGCTTCTTCGACCGTCTGGCAGGACAGGAAGTCTTTGCCCGTAGCCTCTTTGACTGCATCATTCATGCTGATGCGCTTGACTTTCGAGAGGTCAATCTCTACGCCCTGATAATTGATGACCGGCGTGCCGAGTACGGATTTAGCCGCGTTGACGACCACGCCTTCCGTGATATCCATCATATCCGTGTAGTCGGCATAGGCCTGATAGAACTCAATCGTCGTGAATTCCGGATTGTGGCGTACATCCATGCCTTCGTTGCGGAACACGCGGCCCAGCTCGTAAACGCGGTCAAAACCGCCGATGACGAGGCGCTTGAGGTTGAGTTCCGTCGCAATGCGCAGATAAAGGTCAATGTCAAGGGCATTGTGATGCGTGACAAACGGACGTGCAGCAGCACCGCCGGCAATCGTCGACAGCACCGGCGTCTCGACCTCGAGATAATCGCGGTCATCGAGGTACTGACGGATGGATTTAATGATTTTCGTGCGCTTGCGGAACGTCTCGCGGACCTCTGGGTTCATGATGAGGTCGAGATAACGCTGACGATAGCGGATATCCACATCCTGCAGGCCGTGGAATTTCTCCGGCAGCGGGCGCAGCGACTTGCTCAGCAGGTCAAAATCCTCGACGCGGACCGTGACTTCGCCGCGGTGCGTCTTGAATACTACGCCGCGGATGCCGACGATATCACCGATATCGAGTTTCTTGAACTGATTCTTGTATTTGTCCTCACCGAGCACATCAATCTTGAAATAGACCTGAATATTGCCCGTACGGTCGTTGAGCGTGCAGAACGATGCCTTGCCATGACCGCGGATGGCCATGAGACGGCCGGCAATCTGGACTTCGCCGCCCTCTTCCTCGCCTTCAAGATTGGCATATTTTTCCTTGATGGGCTCTGCGTAATCCTTGACATCGTAACGATGACCAAACGGCGGTACACCCATAGCGCGGAATTCTTCCATCTTTTCGCGGCGGACCTTCATCATTTCGTTAAGGTCTTCCACTGGAGCCTGCTGCTGCCCCTTCTGCTTCTTATCTGACATATCTTACCTTACTCCCATCCTGGATTGCTCAGCCCTTGATGGCGAGAATCTCATATTTAATGATACCTGCTGGTGCATGGACATCGATGACGCTGCCGCTCTTCTGGCCCAGCAGAGCCTGGCCGAGCGGAGACTCGTTCGAGATTTTGCCTTCGTCCGGGTCTGCTTCCGTCGAACCAACGAGCATGAACGTATCTTCATCGCCAAATTCCACATCTTTGACCGTGACCTTGCTGCCCATCTGGACGACATCGCCGGCACCGGCCTTGATGATATGCGAATTGCGGATTTTGGCCGTGAGGTCCTGAATCTCGCCTTCGAGGAAAGCCTGCTCATTCTTGGCATCATCGTACTCGGAGTTCTCCGAAAGGTCGCCGAGGGCAATGGCTGCCTTCAGGCGCTGTGCAATCTCGATACGCTTGACGCTCTTGAGGTAATTGAGTTTTTCTACGAGTTTATTATAGCCTTCTTCGGTCAGCATGACCTGTTTGTCTGCCATGATAAAACGCCCCTTTATGCTTTCAGTTTAACTTATTTATTATAAATTTTTTTATTGTCTCTGTCAATCAGAGCGAGCTTCTGCGCACGTGTCAGCTTCTTGATAGCGGCTTCACGCACGAGCGCTTCTTCTTTGGTGGCAAATGACTCAAAGTACGCGAGACGCACAGGACGATGCGAGCGCGTGTATTTGGCGCCGCGCCCCTCATTATGTGCCTTGACCCGTTTCTCTAAATCATTTGTCCAGCCGGTATACAGGCTGCCATCCCCGCAGACGAGGATGTACGTATACGCCTCAGCCATTACTTTTCCGGATACTCGATTTTGATGGTCTTGATGACGACATCCTCGAGCGGGCGGTCGGCCATATCCGTCTCGCTGCGGCCGATACGGCGGACGACGTCCATGCCCTCGCGGACTTTGCCGAAAATCGTGTGATGGTCGTTGAGCCACGGCGTCTTGTCGAGCGTGATGAAGAACTGGCTGCCGCCCGTGTGCGGCATGCCCGTATTGGCCATGGCGAGGATGCCCTCACCGTCAAAACGCAGGTCATCGACGAATTCATCCTCAATCGTATAGCCAGGGCCGCCCATGCCCGTGCCCTCAGGGTCGCCGCCCTGAATCATGAAGCCATCGATGACGCGGTGGAAGATGACACCGTCATAAAAGCCCTTTTCGGCAAGGTCGATGAAGTTCGCGGTCGTGATTGGCGTCTCATCTTCAAAGAGCTCAATCGTGAAATTGCCGAGATTCGTCTCAAATACTGCTACGCGATTTACCATTTTTTTATCTCCTCCATGAACTGGTTTTGTTTTTTCACTGCCAGATGCGGCAAGACAGCTGCCCGTCAATAAAAACATGGCGAGCAGCACGAGAAATACCTTCTTCATTGTACCTTAAATCCTCCTGTCATTTCAATAGTCTGCCTTCGTGCAGGCAATTCTTTTCGCCGGATACACGCGGCGACCAGACGGGAATCTCCCTGCCTGCGGCAAAAAAGTCGGCCGTCGGCTGCCACACAGGGTAGCCGACCGAATGCATCGTAACGAGGGCCTTGACATCCGTTTCGCGGCAGAAGACCTTTGCTCCCTTATCCATGCTTGGTCCAAGGCGCCCGTCCACAGGGAAAAAAGCCAAATCCGCTTCCAGCCCTGTGAGTTTCTTCATCTGTTTGCGGAAGGCATTTTCCGCGAGTTTGCGATTTTCCGCTGTATCGCCCGTCCAGTCCCACCAGTTGAAGTCGCCGGCATGGAAAATCTTCGTACCCTCTTCCTTCAGCGTCACGAGAAACGACGTGCCAAGATCCGTTGAATCAAAGGATTCCACGGCCAGCACATCATCCTGCCAACGGTCATACGTTTTAAGGAATGTAAGCTTTGCAGGGTCAAACTCACGGCAGCTGTTCCGGCAGCGAATATCGTCGCTCAGGATATAGCGGCTGACCGCTGCCTCATACTGCTGAATGCGCGGATTGAAGTGATCAAAATGAGAATGCGAGGCAAAGAAATACAGATGCGAAAAATTGCCGGCTTCGATGGCTTTTTTCACCTCATGCGTCGGGTCTTCAAAATCGTCAAAGACCAGCAGCGTGCTGCCTGCACGCACGAGAAAGCCGCTGTTTAAAAGATACGTAATCTCGATATCCATATGCATATAGTCCCTCCCGAATGATTTTCTTCTATTATATACAGACAGTTTCAGCGGTCGTCATGCCATTGCAGATGCTCGGGATGTTCCGGTTTGTGGATGAAGCGCTTAAAGGCAATGCCCGGTTCGCTGAAGCCGCGGCCCATGACCTCACTGGCCGACATGATGATCATGAAGGCATGCGGGTCGACGGCATGGGCGATGAGCTTGATTTTGCTGACCTGCGTGAGCTTGACAACGACGAAGACGACATTGCGCTCCTTGCGCGTAAAGGCGCCCTGCCCGTGCAAAAACGTCACGCCGCGCCCGACTTCCATAATGCCGTCGGCAATCTGCTGTGCCTGATCGGAAATGATCAGCACGGCCTTGCGGCTGTTGAAACCTGCGATAACCTTATCCGTGACCATGGCATTCATGTACATGCAGATGAGCGTAAACATCGCCGGTGCCACGCCGAACAAAAAGGCCGCGACACACATGATCATGCAGTTGAAGCAGAAAATGACGCCTCCCATATTGAGCGAGTAGTATTTCTTGGCAATGGCCCCGACGATGTCGAAGCCGCCCGTACTGCCGTTCATGCGAAAGACGATGCCGTAGCCGATGCCGTTGAATACGCCGCCAAAAATAGCTGCAAGCATGATATCGTTGACCGGAGCATAGGCATTGAGGAAACGCGTGAGGTCCAGACAGAGCGAGAATATGCCCGTGCCGATGATGACGTCAATGGTATAGCCGCGTCCCATGGTCTTCCACGCCGCAATAAGCAGCGGGATATTGTAGAGGAAGGTCTGCAGACCAATTGGGAATTTCGCCAGATAGTAGACGATGATGGCAATGCCCGTGGCACCGCCTGTCAGGAGGTGCGACGGCACGAGAAACAGATTGATGGAGCAGCTGGCAATAAAGCAGCCTATCGTGATACCGACATAACGAAGCATCTTATGATGCATCATATGCAGATGAATCATGCGCCCTTAGCCTCCTTCAGGACTGCTTTTCCCGTTTTAGGAAGAGCCGATGTGTCAATCTCCTTTTCCGCAAAACGAGGGTCAAGTTCCCCTTCTTCCACATCTTCTTCCAAAGCACGCTGCGCAGCTTCGGCGTCCGAAATCGGCAGTGAGGTAATGCGCCATGATGTCAGATAGCCGTCCTGCGAATCGATGCCTAAGAGCAGATGGTCATGCGGATGGTCTTTGCGCGTGTAGACATAATAGGCCCCGCCGTCAATGCGCTGACGCTCGGCTTTGCCATAAGTCTTCTGAATCCAATAGGACGTTGCCCCGAGACGAATGCCATTGCGTGCCTCATAGCGGTCATTCTTGATGATGAAGTCGACGACATGGCCGCTCTTATCGACTGCAGCGGTGTAATCGTCTTTATAGACATAGACCTTGACGCTCACGCCCTGACGCGTTTCCGTCTTGTCAAAAAGCGGCTCCCCCCAGACCTTGAAGAGCGTCTCTTCCGTATCGCCAAGGGCTACGCCGCGGCACGAAAAATCCGCATCCTGAAGACCAGACGAAGTTTTTGCATAGCTGACCGCCGGCAGACAAAAAACAAGGGCCAGCGCCAGACAGGCCAGCAGGATGGAACGAAATGCTTTGCACTGCATCTTGAAATCCTCCATTATTTATTTCCCACGATTTTCCATGAGGAAGCAACTCATTCAAAAGGCAAAATTGCCATGACGGAATACCTGTACTTCTGTGCCATCGCGGCGCGTGCCGACAATCTCAAGGTCGCGGCTGCCGACCATGAAATCCTCATGCATGAGCGAATCATTGACGCCATGCTGCAGAAGAGTCACGCTGTCCATTTTTTCACCGCCCTTGAGACAGGTCGGATAAGCCTTGCCGAGCGCGAGGTGGCAGGCGGCATTTTCATCAAACAACGTATTGTAGAACAGCACGCCGCTCTTGGAAATGGGAGAGTCAAACGGCACGAGGGCAACCTCGCCAAGGTAGCGGGAGCCTTCGTCCGTCTCAAGCAGTCCCTTGAGGATTTCTTTGCCTTTTTTCGCATCAAAGTCCACGACTTTTCCCTTTTCAAACCGCAGATAAAAATTCTCGATGAGATTGCCGTTGAAATTGAGCGGCTTCGTCGCATAGACAATGCCATTCACGCCGTCGCGTTTCGGCAGCGTATAGACTTCTTCTGTCGGCAGGTTCGCGGCAAAGACCGTGCCGAGCTCCGACTTTTCCGCGCCGCCGGCCCAGATATGTCCCTCGGGAAGCTCGACCGTAAGGTCCGTGCCGAGGCTGTTAGTATAATGGAGTTTTGCAAAGTCATTCTGATTCAGGAAAGCGGCCGCCTTATGCAGGAATTCAATGTGCTCCTGCCATGCCTTGACGGTGTCCAGCCCCTCACCTACGCGCACGGTCTGAAAGATTTCCTTCCACAAGCGGGCCACAGCTTCCTCTTCCGAAAGCTCCGGAAATACTTTTTTTGCCCAGCCCTTCGTCGGCACAGAGACGACACACCACGTATTGCGGTTGTTCATGAGACGTTCGCGGTATTCCATGAGTGCCGCTCCGGCGGCCTGATTGGCGAGTTTGAGCTTCTCAGGATCGATATCGCCAAAAATCTCGGGATCACGCGCGGCAATCGAGACAAAGGCCGCCCCCTGCGCGGCATAGTCCTCATAAAATGCGCGGCGCCATTCCGGAAATTCCGTGAAGAGCTGTTTTTTGCCATTTGCATAGCGGATATGCGCGAGCTGTTCGTCACTCCAGCTCACGACGACATCATGAGCTTCCGCGGCAAAAGCCTCCTTGGCAATGGCACGCGCAAATTCCGCGCATTCAATCGGCGCATTGATGACGAGAATCTGGTCTTTCTGCAGATTGACGCCAATGCGTACGACAAGCTCTGCATATGATTTCAGTAAATCCTGCTTCATAAAAATGCTCCCTTCCTTCTATATATTATAGCGATATTATAGCGTATCCGTATCAAAGAGCAGCGTGACCGGGCCATCGTTTACCGATGCCACCTTCATATCGGCCCCAAACTCCCCATGCTCGACCGAAAAACCTTTTTCCCGCAGCTTCTGCATAAAGCGTTCATAGAGGGGCTCAGCGAGCTCCGGCTTCGCCGCATGGGAAAAGCCCGGCCGCCTCTTCTTGAGGTCCGCATAGAGCGTGAACTGCGAGATGACGAGAAAACTGCCGCCGACTTGGTCAATGCTGAGATTCATCTTGCCGGCATCATCTGAAAAGACACGCACATGTGCGATTTTTTCAGCCAGACGGTCGCAGCTTTCTTCCGTATCCTCCGGGCCAACGCCTAAAAGCACGAGAAATCCCTGCTGAATCTGTCCGTGAATCTTTCCCTCAATCTCGACAGAAGCCTCCGTCACTCTGGTTACAACTGCTTTCATTCCGTTCCCTCCATATAAGGCTGTACAAATTTCCGGATGGTCAGAAAATACTTCTGCTGGTCGGCCTGACTCGCTGCGGCATGCACAGCCCCCGGAATCATGAGAATGTCTTTCTTCGGCGCATTCGCCGCCGCATAGAGCTGTTCGGCCATATTCGGCGGCACGAGTGTATCCTTCGTGCCATGGATGAATAAGAGCGGCACGCGGGATTTTTTGACAGCCTCGATTGGCGAAGCATCTTTCAGGTCAAAGCCCGCTTTCTTCTCACAGCGCCAATTCAAAAGGTTCATCGCCGGGAAGGACGGCAGGCCAAAAGAAGTCTCGAGCTGCATTGCGATGAGGTCATAGGCACTCGTATAGCCGCAGTCCTCGACCACGGCGACGACATTGTCGGGCAAATCGTCCTTGTCCGCCGCCATCATGACCGTAGCCGCGCCCATCGAGACACCGTGCAGCAGGATTTTGGCATCTGGATAAGCTGCCGCCACCTTTTGAGCCCAGAGCACGATATCATCGCTCTCCTTATAGCCAAGCGTCAGATACTGCCCACCGCTGAGCCCCGCCGCCCGCAAATCCGGTGTCAGGACATTGTAACCCATCGCCAGATAATTTTCCGCGAGATAATACGAATTCTGCTGCGTGCAGCCATAGCCATGCGCGATGATGACCCATTTATCCGTCCTGCGCTCCGGCTTGAAATACGAAGCCGCAAGATAAATACCATCGTCCGACTCGATATTCCAGTTTTCCGAGGGATAATCGGGCTTGTCAAAATGACGCGCTTCCGGCGGCATCAAAAGGGCATAGGCCTTCGGCGGCTCCTGCGGATTTTCCGCCGTGCCGCGCTCCAAGCCAAAATGCACACAGTAATTGCCAATAAAATATCCTGCCCCGATGACGAGCGCTGCCGTCACCAAGACGGCCGTCAAGAGGCAGGATACAATGATCTTTTTCATAGAACCACCTTTCTGCCGAAATGTGATTCCATTATATCATATTCTATTGGGAAAAAAGTCTGAAGTCCGTTAAATTTTTATGCAATTGCCCGGACCAATTTTATCTGCTTCCTGTCAGGAACAGCTGGCAATCTGTATTTAGATTCGTACTTTGTACCCTTTGCGGAGAGGATTTCCCTTTCTGCGGAACGAATCCATATACTATCAAATTGAATCAATAAAACATAGGAGGTTTCCTTATGGCAGAAGAACAAAAGGCCTGGTGGAAAGAGGCCGTTATTTATCAGATTTATCCCCGCAGCTTCCAGGATTCGAATGGCGACGGCATCGGCGATCTGCCGGGCATTACGCAGCGCATTCCTTATCTCAAAAAACTCGGCGTCGATGTCATCTGGCTGTCCCCAATCTACAAATCCCCGAATGACGACAATGGCTACGATATTTCCGACTACCGTGCCATCATGGACGACTTCGGCACGATGGCGGATTTTGACGTACTGCTGCAGACCGCGCACAAATCCGGCATCAAGCTCGTCATGGACCTTGTCGTCAATCATACCTCAGACGAACACGCCTGGTTCATCGAAAGCCGCAAATCCCGCACAAATCCCTACCGCGATTTCTACATCTGGAAAGACGGCAAGAATGGTCACGCACCGAACAACTGGGAATCGTATTTCAGCGGGCCGGCCTGGCAGTATGACAAAACAACAGACCAGTATTATTTGCATTGCTTTTCAAAAAAACAGCCTGACCTCAATTGGGAGAATCCGAAAGTCCGCGACGCCGTCTTCGATATGATGAACTGGTGGTGCCAAAAGGGCATCGATGGCTTCCGCATGGATGTCATCTCGATGATTTCCAAGGACCAGTCCTTCCCCAACGGCCCCGTCAAGCCGGATGGCTACGGCGACCTTTCACCTCATGTCTGCAACGGGCCGCGCGTGCACGAATTCCTGCAGGAAATGAACCGCCGCGTACTATCCCATTATGATCTGCTGACGGTCGGCGAAGCAGCCGGCGTCACGATTGAAGAAGCCAAGAAATACGCGCGTGCCGATGGCAAAGAGCTCGGCATGGTCTTCCAGTTCGAGCATGTCGGTGCTGAAAACGGCAAGGGCAGCCTCATTGACAAATGGACGACCGGCAAGCCGCAGCTGCCGAAATTCCGCGCCATCCTCAACAAATGGCAGCAGGAACTTGAAGGCAAAGCCTGGAATTCCCTTTACCTCGACAATCACGACCAGCCGCGCTGCGTTTCGATGTTCGGCAATGACAGCCCAAAATGGCGCGTGCTCTCCGCGAAAATGCTCGCGACCTGCCTGCACATGCAGAAAGGCACGCCCTACATCTATCAGGGCGAAGAACTCGGCATGACGAATATGAAATTCCATTCTCTCGCCGACTGCCGCGACCTTGAAGAAATCAATGCCTGGCATCAATATGTCGAGGAACAGAAAAAAGTATCGGCCGAGACGATGCTGAAGTGCTTCGACAACATGGCACGCGACAATGCCCGTACGCCCATGCAGTGGACGGCAGGCAAAAATGCCGGTTTTACCAAAGGAACACCATGGCTGGCCGTTAATCCCAATTACACGGAAATCAATGCTGAAGCTGCACTCAAGGATCCAGATTCCGTCTTCTACTATTATCAAAAGCTCATCAAACTGCGTCACACGTATCCTATCATCGTCTATGGCACATTTGAGCCTCTTCTCGAAGATGACCAACAGATTTACGCTTTTGCCCGCCATCTTGATGGGCAGACGCTTCTCATTGCCTGCAATTGGACCGCAAACGAAGTACCCTGCACTTTGTTCGCAGGCAAGAACGGCACAGAGCTAATTGCCAATTATGCAGAGCACAAAGAAGGCTGCCTGCAGCCATATGAGGCACGCGTTCTTTTATTACAGGATTAATTTCCTGCTTCCTGTATACTCATCAATGCTCATCCTGTAACTTTACCATGAATTAAGAAATCCCGTCCGGCTTTTGCCAGACGGGATTTTTCCTGCATAAGATTCTATTTTCAGGATATGCTGTTTTATTTGCCAGCCTTCATGCGGTTGATCGCACTAATCAGAGCCTGAATGGACGCCGTAATGATATCCGTATCCATGCCGGCACCCCAGGTGATGTGGCCATCGTCATTCGTGATGCCGATATAAGCCATGGCACGGCTGTTCTGACCGATTTCCAACGCATGCTCGCTGTACGTCAGGTCCTTGTAGCTGATATCAAGGTTGGCCTGCAGGGCATTCGAGACGGCATCGAGACGGCCGTTGCCGCGTGCGAGGAAAGTCTTGGGCTCACCGTTGACGAAGATATCGACCGTGCCCTTGCGCGTGCCGTCCGGTTCCTTCTGAAGCAGGAAGTCATTGAGCTTGTACGGAGAATCGACATTGACGTACTCATCCTGGAAGATCTGATAAATCTCATCCGGCATGAGTTCCTTATGCTTGTGGTCCGAAACGCCCTTGACGCAGTAGCCAAAGTCCTCACGCATTTTCTTTGGCATATCGATGCCGTATTTCTGCTCCATGATGAAGCCGACACCGCCCTTGCCGGACTGGCTGTTGATGCGGATGACATCGCCATCATACTGACGGCCGACATCCTTCGGGTCGATGTAGAGGTACGGCAGCGTCCATTTGTCTGGATTCTTTTCGTCCTTCCAGTGCATGCCCTTGGCAATGGCATCCTGATGAGAACCGGAGAAAGCAGCAAATACGAGTTCACCGGCATACGGCTGACGCGGCGAAACATGCATGCGCGTAACGCGTTCGTACATCTCAACGAGCTCCGGCATATTCGAGAAATCAAGTTCCGGATCGACGCCGAGGGCAAACATATTCATAGCGACCGTGATGATATCAACATTGCCCGTGCGTTCACCATTGCCGAACAGCGTGCCTTCCACGCGGTCTGCACCGGCGAGGATGCCCATCTCCGTATCGGCAACACCGCAGCCGCGGTCATTATGAGGATGCAGGGAAAGAACGACATTGTCGCGGTATTTGAGATGTTTGTTCATGTAGGCAACCTGCATGGCAAAGACATGAGGCATGCTCATCTCGACCGTGGCCGGCAGGTTGATGATGGCTTTGCGGTCAGCCGTTGGCTTCCAGACATCAAGAACCGCGTTGCAGACTTCCAAAGCATACTCAGGTTCTGTACCCGTAAAGGATTCCGGCGAATATTCAAAGCGGTAGTTTGCTCCAGCTTCTTCCGTGAGTTCCTGCAAAAGCTTGGCTCCATCGATGGCCATCTGCTTGATCTGTTCCTTGTCCTTGCGGAAAACCTGCTGGCGCTGCGCAACCGATGTCGAATTGTAGACATGGACGATAGCGTTCTTGACGCCCTTCAAAGCATCAAACGTCTTGCGGATGATGTGTTCACGAGCCTGTGTGAGTACCTGAATCGTCACATCATCCGGAATCAGGTCATCCTCGACCAGGCGGCGCAGGAACTCATATTCCGTCTCCGAAGCAGCCGGGAAACCGACTTCAATTTCTTTAAAACCGACTTTGAGGAGCATCTTGTAGAATTCCAGCTTCTCATCGAGACTCATCGGAATGACCAGCGACTGGTTGCCATCGCGCAGATCCACACTGCACCAAATCGGCGCATGGTCCGGGGCATCCTTCTTTGCCCATTCCAAGTCAATCTCCGGCGGCATAAAATAACCTTTGCTGTACTTCTGATAATTCATCATTTGACAAAACCTCCCCAAATAGAAAAGCCCCTCGTCTGATGAGACGAAGGGCTGTACCTGCGTGTTACCACTCAAATTCATACTCCTTGCGGAGTACCTCTACGGATTCTAGCAAATCCTCCTGCTTTAACGGTCAGGCTCCGTCCCTGCCTAATGGTGCACGGCTAAAATACATTTGTATATCCATACACGTTCAGCGGGCTGCTTCAAGGCGAGTTCCAGATTCCTTTGCTGCTGTCTTACACCAGCCGACAGCTCTCTATGAGTCCCAGAATCCTTACTATTCCTCTGCAACGCATTTCCCTGTGTTGGATACTAGAATAGCACAGAGAAATATATTTTGCAAGTGTTTTTATGTAAAAGTGTAAAGTTTTTTTATGCCTTATTTATTATCTTCCGGCTCACGCAGGGTTTTATTGGCCTGTGCGCGCTTTTTTTCTTCTTCGCGCTGCTGGCGTTTGCGTGCCTTATGAGCCTCATAGCGGCGGCGGCCATCTTCAAAGGCCTTCTTTGCTTCTTCCGTATCGATGATGAGCGGCGGCACAGCTTTCGGGCGCGAGTTGCGGTCCAGTGCGACCATTGTGAAATAGGCCGTGAGCGCACGCTGCGGCTTGCTTTCAACATCAAGATCCTCAACGTCAACGGTGACGGCAACTTCCATCGAACTGTGACCGACGAAGACGATTTCTGCCGTGCAGGTTACCAAATCGCCAATGAGGATTGGGGAATGGAATTCCAATTCATCCACGCGTGCAGTGACGACATTCGAACGCGCATAACGGCGTGTCACGGCATATGCCGTCGAGTCCATCATCTTCATGATCTCACCGCCATGAACGTTGCCATTCGGATTCGTCTGGCTCGGCATCATGACCTGACTGATAACAAGCTTCGTATTCTGTGCCATGGGAAAACCTCCTGCTCTATCACAGCCGAGCCTTTTGCTCTCTGTGTTATAAAATTATACATACTATATCAAATCATTATACATTCCTAGCATATATGATTTGCAAAATAAAAACCGTGACTGAATCACAAAGCAGCCGCTGTTTTTATATTTTATCTTTTTACTTAATGAAGCGGTCAATGGCCTCATTGAGCTGCTCTAATGCCCGCTGGTCATTATCACGCACCGCATCGACAATACAGTGTTCAAGATGGTCTTTGAGTATAATGCGGCTGACCCCTTTTATTGCACTGTCAACAGCAGAAAGCTGTACAAGGACTTCACTGCAGTCCCTGCCCTCTTCAATCATATGCTTAATCGATTCGAGATGACCGATGAGCCGCGCCATGCGGTTAAGCACTGCCTTCGTCTGGGTATGGCTGTGCGCATGACCATGTGCATGCGTTACTATTGTACCATCTGGCAATACATGTGTATGTGATTTCTGTTTTACCTGAGCTGCCTGCGCTTCCTGTTTCTTTTCTTCCATATTTTCCATATAAATCGTTATCACCTGCCCCCACTTTTTATTTGGCTGTTTGCATATACCTTTATATTGTTCATATTGTTCGCGCTCAGAAAGCTTTTTTCCTTCTTTTCCGTCTCCTCTAAAAAAAGAATCCCTTCTCCAAGCAGGAAAGGGATTCTTCGTTGAATCAAGTTCAGACAGAAGAGCTGAAATTTACTCGACGGAAAGCGTTACCGTCTCACCGTTGATATTCCACTCTTTTTCATGTCCGGACGTCTCATCGTACGTAACGTTATCAGCCAGCGTGATGTCCTTGAGGAACTGTTCATTCTTCTTGACAAGTCCTTCGAGTTTCTCATTGCCTTTAAGACCGACTGTAATATGGTCCGTGACTTCATAGCCATTTTCCTTGCGCATGGTCTGCACCTTGCTGATGATTTCACGCACAAAGCCTTCTTCGAGAAGTTCTTCCGAAAGCGTCGTCTCGAGGGCAATCGTCACACCATTGTAACGCTGGCAGTTGTAGCCATCCGTCTGTGCCATCGTGACTTCGACATCCTCAGGCAGGAGCGTCACATCGCCGTCCGGCAGAGCGACGACGAGTTTGCCCGTCGTATCGAGCTCTTCCTTCGCTTTATGGCCATTGACTGCCTTCAGAGCTTTCTGGATTGCGCCCATCTTCTTGCCGACTTTCGGTCCGAGAACGCGGAACTGCGGCTTGAAGCTGTACGTCAGATAAGCTTCCATATCATCCTTGAAGACAACTTCCTTGACATTGAGTTCTTCCTCGACGATTTCCTTGTAGAAGTCAGGCAGGACGACTGGTGCCTTGACATACATCCTGCCAATCGGCTGACGGTTCTTGATATTGGCCTCATTGCGCGCAGCACGGCCAAGCACGACGATTTCGAGGACCTCGCCCATGTTCTTCTCAAGCTCTGCATCGATATGGGCCTCATTGACTTTCGGGAAGTCGCAGAGATGGACGGATTCCGGAGCGTTCTTGTCGATGCTGCAGACGAGATTGCGGTAAATGGATTCCGTCATGAACGGGATCATCGGCGCAGCGGCCTTGGCCGTCGTGACGAGGGCCGTATAAAGCGTCATGTAGGCATTGATCTTATCCTGCTCCATGCCCTTGGCCCAGAAACGGCTGCGGCTGCGGCGGACATACCAGTTCGAGAGTTCATCGACGAACTGCTCAAGGGCCTTGGCCGCTTCCGTGACGCGGTAATTCGAAAGGTCATAGTCGACATTCTTGACCATCGTATTGAGGCGCGAGAGGCACCATTTATCCATGACCGGCAGTTTATCGTAATCGAGCGTATACTTCGTCGCATCGAAGTTGTCGATATTCGCATAAAGCACGAAGAAGGCATACGTATTCCAGAGCGTGCCCATGAACTTGCGCTGACCTTCCTGCACGGCATCATCGTGGAAGCGATTTGGCAGCCACGGTGCGCTGTTCTCGTAGAAATACCAGCGGATGGCATCGGCACCGTGCTTCTGCAGTGCTTCCATCGGGTCGACGGCATTGCCCTTCGACTTCGACATCTTGCGGCCTTCCTTATCCTGGACATGGCCGAGGACGATGACATTGCGGTACGGCGCTTTATGGAACAGCAGCGTCGAGATGGCAATCAGCGAATAGAACCAGCCACGCGTCTGGTCAACCGCTTCCGAAATGAAGTCTGCCGGGAAACGCTTCTTGAAGATATCCTGATTCTCGAACGGATAATGCCACTGGGCAAACGGCATCGAGCCCGAATCGAACCAGCAGTCGATGACTTCCTTGACGCGGTGCATCTCTTTGCCGCATTCCGGGCATTTAATCGTGACTTTATCGATGTACGGACGGTGCAGCTCGATGTCATCCGGGCAGTTCGAGCTCATCGACTTGAGTTCTTCAATCGAGCCGATGACATGCTGATGGCCGCATTCACACTGCCAGACCGGCAGCGGCGTGCCCCAGTAGCGGTTGCGCGAGAGGCCCCAGTCCTGTACATGCTCGAGCCAGTTGCCAAAACGGCCTTCGCCAATGGATTTTGGAATCCAGTTTACCGTCTTATTGTTGGCCACGAGCTCATCCTTGACAGCCGTCATCTTGATGAACCAGGTCGGGAACGAATAGTAAAGCAGCGGTGTATCGCAGCGCCAGCAGTGCGGGTAGCTGTGCGTGAATTCCGGTGCCTTGAAAAGTTTGCCTTTTTTCTCGAGGTCTGCGAGAATCAGCGGGTCTGCCTTCTTGACAAACATGCCAGGCCAATCCGTATCAGCCGTGAGCTCGCCCTTGCTGTTGACGAGGTTGACAAAGGCCACGCCATATTTCTGGCAGACGCGGTTATCGTCTTCGCCGTAAGCCGGGGCCATATGAACAATGCCCGTGCCGTCTTCCGTCGTGACATAATCATCGCACGTTACGATGAAGGCCTTCTTGCCCTTCTGATTCTTGACTTTTTCAACAGCATACGGATAAAGCGGCTCATACTCACGGAACTCAAGGTCTTTGCCCTTGTACTTTGCAAGGACCTTGCGTTCGCCTTCGACACCTTCAAAGACTTTGTCGACCAGAGCTTCGGCGAGAATGTACTTCTTATCGCCGACCTGGACCTTGACATAATCGACCTCCGGATTGACGCAGAGTGCGAGGTTCGACGGCAGCGTCCAAGGCGTCGTCGTCCAGGCGAGGAAGCAGGCGTCGTCATCTTTGGCCTGGAACTCAACCATAGCCGAACGCTCCGTAACGTCCTTATAGCCCTGTGCTACTTCGTGCGAAGAAAGCGGCGTGCCGCAGCGCGGGCAGTACGGGACGACTTTATAGCCTTCATAGAGCAGGCCCTTCTTCCAGATTTCCTTGAGTGCCCACCATTCGGATTCGATGAAATCGTTCTCGTACGTGATGTACGGATGCTCCATGTCGGCCCAGAAGCCAACGACATCGGAGAACTCTTCCCACATGCCCTTATACTTCCAAACGGACTCGCGGCATTTCTTGATGAACGGCTCGATGCCATAGGCTTCAATTTGGTCCTTGCCGTTGATGCCAATCTGTTTCTCGACTTCGAGCTCGACAGGCAGACCATGCGTATCCCAACCAGCTTTTCTGAGGACTTTCTTGCCCTTCATCGAAGCAAAGCGCGGCAGCATATCCTTGATGACACGCGTCAAAACGTGACCGATATGCGGCTTGCCGTTAGCCGTCGGCGGACCATCGTAAAACGTGAACGTATCACAGCCTTCGCGCTGGTCGATTGCCTTCTGCGCGATATTGTGCTCTTTCCAGAACTTGCGGACTTCCTTCTCGCGTTCCACGAAGTTCAGGTTCGTATCTACTTTCTTATACAAACAGAATGCCTCCTCACATATAAAAAGCCTGCACCCAAATAGGATGCAGGCCAATTTACCTACAGGATAACCACCTATTTCCACGCACCACCATGCGCTGTCCCGTAACGGGGGGATGCCGGCAAGACCTACTTCTGTTTCAGTCCGCTGCTCCAGAGTGATCTTCATCTGCCTGTACTGACGCCCGGCTCACACCAGCCCCGGTTCGCTTCCGCCTTCTCTGCAGACTACTCTCTCCATCAATGCATTTACATGTTAACAGGATTTATTGTACCACAGGGATAGACATATTTCAAATACTATTTCCCTGAACCTCTCTTCTCAATATCTGGCATTTGGATTATAATGGAAATTGTTTCAAAATGAAAAAAGAATATACGAAATAAAGGAAGGTTACTCATGCATCAGTATCTTTTTTACATTGGGGACTTCCCCATACGGGCCTACGGTCTCGTACTTTCGCTTTCCATTATTCTCGCCACAGGAGTTGGCTATTTCCTTGCCAAGGCTGATGGCCGCGGCTATGAGAAGTACATCGTCGACCTCGGCATTTACTGCGGTGTGGCCGGTCTTTTGGGAGCGCGACTCTGGGATGTCTTTTTCTTTGACTGGGATTACTACGGCCATCACCTGACGGAGCTCTTCAACGTCTGGCAGGGCGGCATGGCCATCCAAGGCGGCGTCTTTCTCGGCGTGCTCACAGGCGTCTGGTACTGCCAGCGCCACCATATCGACACAGTGCATCTCATGGATGTACTTGCCCCGGCCATCATTCTTGGCCAGGCCCTTGGCCGCTGTGCCAATCTGTTGAATGGCGATGCGTTTGGTGCCCCTACGGGTTCGTCCTTCGGCATCATTTATCCGTCGACTACCCTTGCCCATCTCACCTACGGCGACCAGCCGCTCTGGCCTGCTGAAGTCTGGGAGGGCCAGCTCGATGTCGTCGTCTTCGCCCTGCTGCTGCTGTTCCGCACGACCAATCATGCCAAAGGCCAGTGCTTTGCTCTTTACGTCATGCTCTACAGCCTTGTACGCTTCGGTCTCGAGTTCCTGCGCGGAGATTATACCGAGAAAGTCTTCGGCCTCTTCACGAGCGCGCAGACGACGAGCGTCGCTGCCTTTACGATTGCCGCGTTCTTCTTTATCGGTCTTTCTATATATGGAAAGAAACCGAAAAAAATCAGAAAGAATCCACGGTAAAAATTTGACGAAGCAGGTTCATATCCTCTATAATGAAGTCTGGAATCATAAAAATATGAGGGAGCAATCGATTTCATGAAAATTTTAGCACGTCATCTGACGGTCGATCTCTTCAATTGCAAGAACAGCAAACTCAAAGACATTGACCAAATCAAAGAATACACCAAAGAAATTCCCGAGCATTTTGCCCTGCATAAAATCTCGGAGTGTTCAGAGCACCTGACCGATACGCATTATGCCATCATGACGCTGTTCCGCGAGGGACATATGGTACTGCATATCTACACAGAGCTCAAATACGTCGCCATCGACATTTTCCTCTGTCAGGAAAATGCCGAGCCAGAACGCATCGCCAAGGATATGCGCGATTTCTTCAAGCCGGACAAGACGAAGACGACGCTCCTGAAGCGCGGTGACTTTGGTTCAGCGAAGGACATCCGTCCCAAAGTCAAGACGCGTGTGGCGCCGTTGCGCAAGATTCACAATACCGGCGCTAAGGTTCTGCGCGTGCTGGCACGCCGCAACCGTCATTGATATCACATCACCGGCATATGCAAAAGCCCCTTTCACTATGAAGAGTGAAAGGGGCTTTTCTAGTAGTCCTGAAATAATAGGCACAAAAAAGGCCCCGCCACAGCGGAGCCTCTGCTTAACCGGCAATTTCCTATCCTCCCAGCCCGTCTCCAGACAAGTACTTTCGGCCTCTGAATGCTTAACTACTGTGTTCGGTATGGGAACAGGTGGAACCATTCAGGCATCATCACCGGATATTCTATTTCTGAGTGTATGCACACTCAAAACTATACAGAAGAAATTCTTTGCACTGACATTTTAGCTTTTCTAGTTAAGCCCTCGACATATTAGTAGTAGTCAGCTTCATCCCTTACAGGACTTCCACATCTACCCTATCAACCTTGTCTTCTTCAAGGTGTCTTACTAGCTTACGCTATGAGATACTTCATCTCGGGACGGGCTTCACGCTTAGATGCTTTCAGCGTTTATCCCTTCCGGACGCAGCTACCCAGC
>NZ_JBJEXT010000034.1:0-10644 GCF_051886055.1 Mitsuokella apri
AACAGGGTCATATGTCCTTGCGTTGGGGAACGCGCGCCGGGGAATGGTTAACATCTCACAAGGGGCGGGGGCCTGTATTTCGGCTTCTTTTTTGTTTACATCTCATAAGGGCGGGAGGGCACCATTCCGGTTTCGTCACTCCGTTAAATGGGCCGCAGGATACGGCTGCAGCGCTTTTGCTGCTTCGCCGTCTGCCACGGCGTTCCTACATCCTGAACAAAGAACGTACGCTGTGCGGCCCAGCCCTGCGGGCAATCACTCCGTTCCTGCAAGCGCAATGGTGCCCTCCCGCCTAGTTACGTCGTACATTTAAGCTCGATGAGAAAGATACTCTGCAGCTAGGGCGGGGAGACCTGTTTCGCCTGCAGGCGTGCAGCGACCGCCCGCAGGGCTGAACCTCAAGAAGCACTCAGCAAAAAGATACGATGTGAGAACGCCGCGGCAGGCGGCGAAGCGTCTTAGAAAAACTCTATGCCATGAGGTTCATTTTAGCGGAACGCCGAAGCCGAAACAGGTCTCCCCGCCCCTTTGCCAAACGTAACTTCTTTCCCCGAACTCCGAATCCTGCAAACTACGCAAACTAAAAAAGAAGGGAACTATCCGAATCTGCTGGACAGTTCCCTTCTTTATCGAAGTATCTTTAGAAGTATCTTTAATTGTGCGTTTCAACGCTGCTCTGCCTCGCGGCTTTCTTCTTCGGCGATTTCTTCGCCCTTTGGCCCGCGCTCTTTTGCTACGGCGAGCATGAGTTTGAGGCGGTTGAGCTGGTTGACTTCGGAGGAGCCTGCATCGCAGTCGATGGCGGTGAGGTTTGCTCCTTTATAGCTCTCGCGCAGTTCGTGCATGACGCCTTTGCCCGTGATGTGGTTCGGCAGGCAGCCGAACGGCTGGAGGCAGACGACGTTGGGCACGCCTTCGTCGATGAGTTTGACCATTTCGCCTGTCAGGAACCAGCCTTCGCCGGCCATGTTGCCGAGGCTGACGTGGCGCGAGGCGAGTCTTGCCGTATCGTCAATCTTATGCGGCGCGCGGAAGTGGCGGCTGTTCTTTAAAGCCTTGCGCATCGGCGCGCGGTAGAAGTTGATGATGTTGATGAACATGCGGCCAAAGAAGCTGCTCTTTTTCTGGCCGTCGAGCAGTTTGTGCTTGACAATTGGGTCGTAGGCCGAATAGAGGAAGAAGTCCACGAAATCCGGCATGACGACTTCGGCGCCCTCTTCCATCAGGACCTTCTCGATGTGGTTGTTGGCCACCGGATGGTACTTCGCGAGGATTTCACCGACGATGCCGACTTTCGGCTTCCAGAGGTCTTCGTCAATCGGGATGTTGTCGAATTCCTTGACGATCTGCTTGACCGTGCGCTGGAATTTGAAGTAGCCGCAGTCACGCAGCACTTCCTTGCATTTTGCCATCCACTTGTCGTAAAGGCGCTGGGTTTCGCCCTTCTGCAGTTCGTACGGCATCATGCGGTTTTTGACATTCTGCAGGAGGTCGCCGAAGATCGCGGCCTTGATGGCGGCGACGAGCATCGGGCGCGTGAGGCGGAACGAATCCGTCTCTTCGGGCAGGCCGTGCACGGCGAAGACCGGCACCTGCGGGAAGCCCGCGTATTTGAGGGCCTGACGCAACACGCTCATGTAGTTCGTCGCGCGGCAGGCACCGCAGGTCTGGAACATTGCGATGCTCGTGTGGTCGGGGTCGTATTTGCCCGACTTCAGGGCCGCGAGCAGCTGGCCGATGACGACGATGGACGGATAGCACATGTCGTTGTTGACGTAGCGCAGGCCGAGGTCGATGGCCGCCTTGTCCGGCATTTTCGGCACGACGAGGTTGTAGCCGAAGTCACGCATGACGGATTTGATGAGCTCGAAGTGAATCGGAGCCATCTGCGGCGCGAGGATCGTGTGCGTCTTTTTGCATTCCGCCGTAAAGTGCGGGCGCTCGATGGGCTTAATTTCCTGATACGGCACGGGTTTGCGGCGTGCAAGCGCGGCCATGAGAGAACGCAGACGGATGCGCGCGGCGCCGAGGTTCGAGACTTCGTCGAGCTTGATCATCGTGTAGATGCGGCTGTGCGACTCGAGGATGTCGCGGACCTGTCCCGTCGTCAGCGCGTCGAGGCCGCAGCCGAACGAGCTGAACTGAATCAGCGTGAAATTCGGATGCTCCGCGACGAACTGCGCGGCGTGGTAAAGGCGCGCATGATAGCTCCACTGGTTGACGATCTTGAGGCGCGCAGCCTTGACCGGCATATGGTAGACCGCGTCTTCCGAAATGATCGGCAGATGATAGCTCTGGATCATCTCCGGAATGCCGTGGTTGATCTCGGGGTCGATGTGGTACGGACGGCCGACGAGCATGATGACCTGCTCGCCCGTCTTTTCGGCGCGTTCAAGGATTTTTTTGCCGTAGTCGCGCACATCCTGACGGTACTGCGCGAGCTCCCTGTAGGCCTCGTCGACGGCTTCGGCAATTTCCTTTTTGCCGAGGCCTTCCCGCTCGCCGAGTTCTTCATAAAGGCGCTCAGCCATGCGCTTTTCATCGTTGATTGGCAGGAACGGCTCGATGAAGTCGATGTTCTTCTCGCGCAGGATGTCCATGTTGCCGCGGATGTTCTCGGCGTACGAAGCGACGATTGGGCAGTTGTAATGGTTCTCGGACGGATGCTTGTCATCGACCATGTTGTAAGGCTCGCACGGATAGAAAATCTTCGTGACGCCCTTTTCGATGAGGTCCATGATGTGGCCGTGCGCTAGCTTCGCCGGATAGCACAGCGAGTCGGACGGCACCGTCGCCATGCCCTTGAAGTACATCTTCGCGCTCGATTTGCCCGAAATGACGACCTTGTAGCCGAGTTTCGTGAAGAACGTGAACCAGAACGGATAGTCCTCGTACATGTTCAGGACGCGCGGGATGCCGATCGTGCCGCGTGACGGATGCTCAAGCGGCTCGTAGAATTTGAACATGCGGTCGTATTTATATTGGTAGATATTCGGCGTGTCCGATTCTTTTTTCTGGCCGCCGATGCCGCGCTCGCAGCGGTTGCCCGTGAAGTACTTGCCGCCGTCGGGGAACTTCTGCATCGTGATCAGGCACTTGTTGCCGCAGCCGCGGCAGCGGTACGAGCTCGTCGCCACTTCGAAATGGTCGAGTTCGTCTGCTGAAAGCAGGCTCGATTTTTCCGTACCCGCTTCGAGAGCCAGGATGGCCGCGCCGTACGCACCCATGAGGCCCGCAATATCGGGGCGGATGACATCACGGTCGAGGAGTTTTTCCATGCAGCGCAGCACGGCGTCGTTGTAGAACGTGCCGCCCTGTACGACGATGTGGTCGCCGAGTTCGCGGACATCCTTGAGCTGCATGACCTTAAAGAGCGCGTTCTTGATGACGGAGAAGGCAATGCCGGCCGAGATGTCGGCGACATCGGCGCCCTCTTTCTGTGCCTGCTTGACCTTCGAGTTCATGAAGACCGTGCAGCGCGTGCCGAGGTCGACAGGAGCTTTTGAGTCGATGGCCTTGGCCGCAAACTCGGCCGGCGTCATGTGCAGACCTTCGGCGAAGTTCTGGATGAACGAACCGCAGCCGGCCGAGCACGCCTCATTCAGCGTGATGTTGCCGATGCTGCCGTCCTTGACGAAGAAGCACTTCATGTCCTGACCGCCGATATCGATGACAAACGTGACATCGGGGCAGAATTCCTGTGCCGCCCGCAGGTGCGCGAACGTCTCGACCTCGCCGCCGTCAGCGTGCAGCGCAGCTTTGACAATGGCCTCGCCGTAGCCCGTGGTCATGGCACCGGCGATATGCGTGCCCTCAGGCAGGGCCGCATAAAGTCCCTTCATCTCTTTGACGACCGTCTTTAAAGGCGAGCCCTGATTGCTGCCGTACGAGGTGTAGAGGATTTCCTTGTCCCTGCCGATGGCCGTGATTTTCGTCGTCGTCGAGCCCGCGTCGATGCCGACGTAGACCGGGCCGCGGTACGATTTGAGGTCGCCGCGCTTTACCTTGTCCTTGTCGTGGCGGGCCTTGAAAGCCTCGTAGTCCGCACGGTTCTCAAACAGCGTGAAGTCGGCCTTGCGCGTCTCGCGGGCCGCGGCCTGTTTGGCCTTCTCGATGCTTTCTTCGAGGCGTTTGACGTCGATGACCTCGGCCTCATCGGAAAGCGCCGCGCCCATCGCGACGAAGTAGTTGCCGTAGTCGACCTTGACGACGTGCTCATCGTCGAGCTTCAGCGTCTCAATGAAGCGTTTGCGCAGCTCCGGCAGGAAGTGCAGCGGGCCGCCGAGGAAGGCGACGTGACCGCTTATGGGACGGCCCTGTGCGAGGTTGCCGATGGTCTGATTGACCACGGCCTGGAAAATGGAGAGCGCAATGTCTGCCTTTTCCGCACCATCATTCATGAGCGCCTGAATATCGGTCTTGGCAAAGACGCCGCAGCGCGAAGCGATCGTGTAGATCTGCTTGCCCTTGGCCGCAAGGTCGTCAAGCCCCTTGGCATCCGTTGATAAAAGCGATGCCATATGGTCGATGAAGGAGCCCGTGCCGCCCGCGCAGACGCCGTTCATGCGCTGCTCCGGTGCATCGCCGAAGTACGTGATTTTCGCGTCCTCGCCGCCAAGCTCCACGACCGTATCCGTCTGCGGAATCAGCTCTTTGACGGCCGCCGCGCAGGCGATGACTTCCTGCACGAAAGGCAGGCCGATGCGCTGTGCGATACCCATGCCGGCTGAGCCCGTCAGGGCGAAAGAGAATTTCCTTTCACCAACGATGGATTTCAGATGCGTCAGATTCTCCTGCAGGGCGTTGCCGATCTCCGAAAAATGGCGGGCATAATTCTTGTAGAGAATTTTCTTCTCATGGTCGAGCACAACGAGCTTGATGGTCGTCGAGCCGACATCAATCCCTACGTTCAATACTGATTTCATTTTTACACCACCTAGTGTCCTGGATTTATTCTGAAAAATATATGAAGACCCCCCTTTTCAGGGTCACATTATATTCTAACCTATATAAAGGGACCGTGCAAGTCCGGAAGTTACTGACAAATTCAAAAGCCCCGCTTCTTTTTGAGGAAACGAGGCTGAAAATGAGATATCTTATCAAATTTTAGCGGCAAAGACGCCAAAAATAAGCATAAATGCTGTATTTTGACTTTTCGACATTTTACTTTTCAAAAGTGAAAGGACTCGCCATAATCGACTTCGGCGAGAAAAAGGCCGCAGGCAGGGGCCGTGGCCGAAGCTTTCTGACGGTCCTTCGCTTCGAGAATCTCCTTGAAACCTTCCGGCGTGATATAGCCGAGACCGACATTCGCGAGCGTCCCGATGATGTTGCGCACCATGTGGTAGAGAAAACCGCTGCCGTGGATGCGGCATTCGAGCTGCCCGCCCGCAATTTCCGTGAGTGAGACGTCGTACATCGTGCGCACGGGACTCATCGGCGCGCCGCCGCTCGCGCGAAACGACGTAAAATCATGTGTGCCGAGAATCATATTGAGAGCTTCGCGCATGGCCGCGAGGTCGAGAGGACGCCGGATGTACCACGCGTAGCGCGCCGTCATGGGATTCGGCACCCCGCCCTGCTGAAGGCGGTAAATGTACGTCTTGCTCTTGGCGCTGTGACGCGCGCTGAAGTCAAAATCCGCCTCGCCGGCAGCCTGAATGGCGATATCACTTGGCAAAAGGCTGTTGACGGCGCGCACGATGCGGTCTGTCGGAATGCGTCCGTTCGTAAAGAAATTGACAACCTGCCCGTAGGCATGAACACCGGCATCCGTGCGGCCCGCAGCCGCGAGCTCGATGCTGTCGCCAAAGACGACGGCGAGTTTTTCTTCCAATATATTCTGCACGGCCACAATCGGCGGCGTCTGACGCTGAAAGCCGTGATAGGCCGTGCCGTCATACGCGACCTTTAAGACAACATTGCGCGCGCGGGCCTTCATCTCGGCCTTGTGTTCCCGTTTCATAAAATGGCAAAATTCCCTTCTATTTATATAGTATCAGCGCACGGCGATGACGGCGGCAATCAGCAGGACCGTAAAGCCCCAGGCCACATAGTCAATGCTCGTGACTTTCAGGGCCTTCATCTGCGTCCGCCCCTCGCCGCCGCGGTAGCAGCGCGCCTCCATGGCCATCGCGAGGTCATCGGCACGTCGGAAGGCTGAAAGGAACAAGGGCACCAGCACCGGCACAAAGGCTTTAAGGCGTTTGGCGATGCTGCCGTCCTGAAAATCCGCACCGCGCGACTGCTGCGCTTTCATGATGCGGTCCGTCTCCTGTATCAGCGTCGGCACAAAGCGCAGCGCAATCGTCATCATCATTGCGAGTTCATGGGCCGGCACGCCGAAACGCTTAAAAGGAGACAGCAAGTCTTCCATGGCATCCGTCAGCTTAATCGGGCTGGTCGTAAAGGTCAAAAGCGACGACAGCAGAATCAAGAGCACCAGTCTCAGCGAAATATAGAAGCCCTCGACAATGCCCTCCCAGGTCAGGCTGAAAATCCAGACCTGCGCGAGCTCCTCGCCCGGCGTGCTGAACAGGTGGATGACAAAGGTGAAAAGGATAATCCACCAAAGCGGCTTTAACGAACGCAGCATCGTGCCCATTGGCACTTTTGATAAGAGCATGAGCACAAACGTCAGAGCCGTCAGCATGGCGTACGAAATCGCACTGCGGCAGACGAAAATCAGCACGAGGTAGAAGAACAGCAGCACGACCTTCGTGCGCGGGTCGAGCCTGTGCAGGATGGAACTCCCAGGAAAATACTGGCCAATCGTGATATCGGATAACATCTCAGCACGCCCCCTTCCCGTTCTTGTCTTCCTTATCTTTTATATCTTTTCTGTCTTTACTGCCGTTTTTCTCTCTATGGTCCTGCAGCAGCCTGCGGCAGACGTCTTTAAGGCATTTATGAGCCTCCTCGAAATTCAGGCAGTCCGTGCGCACGGGCAGGCCCGCCTCTTTCATGCGCGCTAAAAGCTCCATGACATGAGGCGGCCTGAGGCCTGCCTGCGCAAGCATCGCGTTATCCTGAAACACTTCTTTTGGCGAGGCATCCGCGATTTTTTCCGCCTGACTCATGATGATGACATGGTCAGCAAGGCGCGCGATGTCGTCCATGTTGTGCGAGACGAAGATGATCGTGACGTTCTTCTTTTCGTGCAGATAGCGGATGGTCCTGGTGAGTTCCTCGCGGCCGCGCGGGTCGAGCCCCGCCGTCGGCTCATCGAGCACGAGGTACTCCGGCTTCAGCGCGAGCACGCCCGCAATGGCCACGCGGCGCTGCTGGCCGCCGCTGAGTTCAAACGGCGAACGCTCTTTGTATGTCTCGTAGTCGAGGTGCACGAGCTGCATGGCTTCCCTGACGCGCGCTTCAACTTCTTCTTCGGCAAGGCCGAGATTGCGCGGGCCAAAGGCGATATCCGCAGCAATCGTCTCCTCAAAGAGCTGCTGCTCCGCATACTGGAAGACCATGCCGACCTTCAGGCGCATGCGCTTGGCAGATGCGCGCTCCTTTTTATTTTTCGGGTTGATGTCGACGCCATCGACAAGCACGCGGCCGCTTGTCGGCTGCAGCAGGCCGTTGAACTGCTGCAGCAGCGTGGACTTGCCCGAGCCCGTATGGCCCGCAATGGCCGTGAACGAACCTTCCTCGATGGTCAGCGAGACATCCTTGAGCGCCTGATGCGCAAACGGCGTCTTCGGCATATAAATGTAGTCGACATGCTCCAATGTAATGGCCAAGGTCAGCAGCCCCCTTTCGGACTCGGAACATCCCGCACCGCTTGCTTCGCCTGAACAGGCTGAACGGGCGTATCTTTACCCTTTTTTGCTGTCTGCCCCGTTTGCAATGCCAAAACAGCCTGCACGAGTTCTTCGTCGGTCAAAATGTCTTTGGGCAGAGGCAGGCCGTCATGGCGCAGCGCGAGCCCCAGCTCCGCCGCGAGCGGCACATCGAGGCCGAGTTTTTTGAGCATGTCCGCTTCGGCAAAAACCTCGCGCGGCGTGCCGTCCCTGACGACATGGCCTTTGTCCATGACGATGACGCGGTCCGCAAAACTCGCCTCTTCCATGAAATGCGTGATGTGCACGATCGTGATGCCCTGCTCCCTGTGCAGGCGGCGGATGGTCTCCATGACCTCGCCGCGCCCCTGCGGGTCGAGCATGGCCGTGGGTTCATCGAGCACGAGGCACTTTGTCTTCATCGCGAGGGCCCCGGCAATCGCCACGCGCTGTTTCTGACCGCCGGACAGCAGATGCGGCGCGAATTTGCGGTAATGCGTCATATGGACGCTTTCGAGCGCCTGCAGCACGGACTCGCGAATCTCATCGGGCTTCATGCCGAGGTTCTCGGGGCCAAAGGCCACGTCGTCCTCGACAATCGCCGCGATGAGCTGGTTGTCGGGATTCTGAAAGACCATGCCGACCTGCTGCCGGATTTTCCAAAGGTCTTCCTCGGACGCCGTATCCATGCCCGCCACGCGGCAGCTGCCCGAAGACGGAATCAAGAGGGCGTTGAGGTGCTTCGCCAGCGTCGACTTGCCCGAACCATTCGCGCCGAGTATCACCACGAATTCGCCCGCCTCAATCTGCAGCGTGATATCATCGAGAGCCCTGTGCTCCTGCTCTGTCCCCGCATGGTAATCATGCGAGAGATGCTCGAGCTCGATAAAAGCCATGGCGTCTCCTCCTTAACTCAAAATCTTATCCATAAAATACAACGCTCTCATTATACCGCAGATTCTAAGTCAACACAAACAAAAACCTCGGTTTACAATCCACGCAGCCGGTGAATTTCCCTGCAAAAGGGCAGAAAAAAAGACCGTCTGCAAATGCAGACAGCCTCTTGAAATCCGTATCAGATTACACCAATTCGATGATGACCATCGGAGCAGCATCGCCGCGGCGAACGCCGAGCTTCAGGATACGCGTGTAACCGCCCTGGCGGTCAGCGTACTTGCCTGCGATCTCATCGAAAAGCTTTCTTACTACATCTTCATCAGCCAGCTCAGCGATTGCCTGGCGACGAGCGCTGAGGTCACCGCGCTTTGCGAGCGTGATGAGATTTTCAGCGAACTTGCGAAGCTCTTTAGCCTTAGCTTCCGTCGTCTCAATGCGGCCATATCTGAAGAAGGAAGTGAGAATGCTCTTAAGCAGCGCCTTGCGGGCTGCAGAGTTACGTCCTAATTTTCTGTAGCTCATTGATTTCCCTCTTTCCTGTCAGTCGTTGTTTTGTTTGAGCGTTAAACCGAGTTCCTCGAGCTTCTTCTTGACTTCCTCAAGAGATTTGCGTCCGAGGTTGCGGACCTTCATCATGTCGTCTTCCGTCTTCTCAGCAAGGTCAGCGACCGTGTTGATGTTGGCGCGTTTGAGACAGTTGAAGGAACGTACGGAGAGGTCGAGGTCTTCAATGGTCATATCGAGGACCTTCGAAGAATCGTCCTCTTCCTCTTCCGGGAAGGATGCTTCCTCTTCCTCCTCTTCCTCCGGCAGACCGTCCATGTTCTGGAACAGCTTCAGGTGCATGACGAGAATGCCAGCAGCCTTGCTGACTGCCTCTTCCGGACGAAGCGAACCATCGGTCCAGACTTCGAGGATCAGGCGGTCATAGTCCGTGACATTGCCTACACGCGTATCCTGTACCGTGTAGTTCACGCGTTTGACCGGAGAGAAGATGGAGTCGATTGGAATGACACCAATCGTATCGTCCGGCTTCTTGTTCTTGTCAGCCGGAACGTAGCCGCGGCCGCGCTCGACGGTCATCTCAATCTTGAGTTTGCCGTCTTCGTTGACCGTAGCAATGTGGAGGTCCGGGTTAAGGATCTCGATGTCGGCATCACAGATGATGTCGGCAGCCGTTACCTCTTTTTCTCCCTCAACATCGATGCGGATGATTCGCGGCTCGTTGCCTGACATCTTGAGGCAGAGCTCTTTGAGGTTGAGGACGATGTTCGTCACATCATCCCGGACGCCCGGAATCGTGGAGAACTCATGGAGTACGCCATCGATTCGGATGGAGGTAATCGCAGCACCTTCGAGAGAAGACAGCAGCATGCGGCGCAGGCTGTTGCCAAACGTCGTGCCGTAACCGCGTTCGAGCGGCTCGCAGACGAATTTGCCGTAGCGGTTGTCTTCACTGATTTCCGCAATTTCAATTTTCGGTTTCTCGATGTCTATCATCTTGAATGAACCTCCTCAATAACACTATGCACAAAGGCACAAATATTCATTATTTGGAGTACAACTCGACGATAGCCTGCTCGTTGACAGGAACATCGATCTCGTCACGGTTCGGGAAACGCGTTACCGTGCCCGTGAGGTTGGCCTGATCGGCCTGGAGCCATGCCGGAGCAGACAGTGCGTTGCTCGACTCTTTGAGCTCTTTGAAGAAGGCATTGCTCTGGCTCTTCTCAGCTACAGCAATGACATCGCCTGCGTTAACGAGTGCGGACGGGATATCAACGCGTTTGCCGTTGACCGTGAAGTGGCCGTGACGAACGAGCTGACGAGCCTGACGGCGCGTGTTAGCGAGGCCAAGGCGGTAAACGACATTGTCGAGACGGCGCTCGAGAAGGCCGAGGAGGTTTTCACCCGTAACGCCCTGCATCTTCTTTGCTTTATCGTAGTATCCACGGAACTGCTTCTC
>NZ_JBJEXT010000035.1:0-2161 GCF_051886055.1 Mitsuokella apri
CTGTATTCCAAACGCATTCATAGGGAGGCCACGTTTGAGGTCGTGCCGATGGAAGATTATGATTTTCAAGGAATCCCCGAGGAAGAGTATATGGGACAGACAATCTGGGATGGCGAGAAACTGGTGACAGAAGAAGAATGGCAGTTGCAGCTGCAAGAAGAGAAGATGACGCAGCATAAGGGGGTGTAAAAATGGCGTATCGGAAGAGCGCGTCGAGCCGCAAAGACATCTATCAGGAAATCACGAACCGGATTATCGAAGAAATGGAAAAAGGAGAGCTTCCCTGGCAGAAAGCCTGGAATGGAAAGGTCGGTGCTGCGCTAGTCGCTTCCCCAGTGAACGGCGCAACAGGAAGGCCGTACTCGAAGGAAAATCTGATTTATCTCTCTTGCATCATGGACTCGAAAGGCAGCAAGGATCCTCGCTTTTTCACTTTCCATCAGGCGCAGACGATGGGCTATAGCATCAAGCGTGGTTCGCATGGTGTAGCCATCAAACAGGGCTTCTATGCGACGAAGGATAAAGATGGGAATCCGTTGCCAGAAGATGAATACCATTGGACTTCCATCATCTCAACGGTGTTCCATGCGTCGGACATGGTTCAGCGGGTGCCGGTGCTGGACAAGGACGGAAAGCAGGTCGTGGAGCCGGTAAAGGAGGAAGACGGGAAACCTAAGATTGGAAAAGACGGCCAGCCCATTGTCAGGCGTGTCTTCCGTGAAGAGCCTCTGCCGCCTTATGTGCCGAAGAAACAAGGCTACACGCATGAAGAGACGCTGGAACTCGCCGAAGAGATGCTGCGCCTCAGCGGAGCAGTCATCAAGCATGACCAGGCAGACCGTGCCTTTTATCGGCCTTCTACGGATGAGATTCATCTGCCGCCGGAGGCTGCCTTCAAGGAGCTGGCCGGATACTATGCGACTGCATTGCATGAGTTGGGACATTGGACTGGCCATTCCAGCCGTCTGAACCGCGACATCCAGAACCCCTTTGGTTCTCCTGCTTATGCCAAGGAAGAGTTGCGTGCTGAGATGGCTTCCACCTACCTATCGGCAGATCTCGGCCTGCCCTTGAATTCCATCAGTCATGCAGCTTATACGCAGGGCTGGTTAAAAGCCCTGAAGGACGACAAGATGGAGTTCTTCAAGGCTGCAAACGATGCACAGAAAATCGCCAATTACTTGAAGGGAATCGTGAAGGAACGCTTGCAGCAACTGGATGAGCAGCATACAAAACAGGATGCTGGGAAGAAAGAGGAGCAACCTGCTCCGAAGGAAGAAAAAGCTGCTTCGGTTCCAACCGTAGAACCGGAAGATGATAAGATTATCATTCCCTATAAATATTATCTGAATGAACGTCCTGCTGACCTAGGCAGTGTCCCTAAAGGCTTCATTCAGCTGGATGAGGAGGATCGTGGAGGCCGATACGGCGCGATTTACTACGATCATCCGCTTACGCCGGAAGAGATCAAGCAGTATGAACTGAACCCTGACCTGTATTATCAGGCACAGCAGCAGGTTCATATCACCGTTTACCAGGCTGCCAAAGACGCACCATGGCGGAATGCTTCTTTGCAGGAAGCTGGAAAGGCCGCAGACTTTTCCAAGTATGCTGCCGTTCATCATGAGACACGCAAGGCCGCCGATGTTGGCATGACTGAGCTGCTTGACCAGATGTACGACAAGCTACAGGGCGCAGATGTGCCAAAACTGGGCATCAGTGACATCATCCGCGTGAATGACCGCTGCTTTTACGTGGATGACGTGGGCTTCCAGGAAGTTACGATCCATCCACTCAAGGACAAGAAGTTCCTGCTACCCGTGACGAGCAGTGAAGTGGAGGCCATCAAGCAGGCGCAAAAGGAAAGCGTAGGCGCAGAGAAATTCGAGGCATATCAGAAGCGATTCCAGAAAGTCTTCCTGGAAGGGGCGCAGGCTACCACTGAGACATGCATCGGAAATCCTGTCAAGCAATATAGCCGGTTCATCTACAACTCGTCTATCGAAAGAGGCTTGTCCAGTATTCGGCCTTGTGACCAGAAAGCATGGCAGGAAGCCGACCGGACCTTCATCCGGGATTCCTGCGTCAATGCATTGGGTGAGCCGTCCGCCATCGCCGCAGCAGCTCGTGTTGTCCAGGCAAACAGTCCCTATGCTGCCGT